>CANPXK010000023.1 GCA_947585965.1 uncultured Clostridia bacterium | reverse complement strand
CTCCTATAAATTCCGTTTTATCCCATTATACCATACCCACACCGCCCACGGCTACCCTTTTTCGCATTTTTACAAAAAAAGAGCCCCGCACGAAGCGAGGCTATGATGTCAAAGTATTAAACTGATCTGAATAATAGCTGCTCCGGAGGTGTGTCTGGCTTTTTCTCTATTTCCTTCCTTGCAAGCTCAAGGGCTTCTATCCTTTTTAGCTCGTCTGCCGCATCCTCAAGACCGAGGTGTGTGTAGACATTCATGGTAACGCCGATGTCGCTGTGTCCCATCAGGTATTGGAGCGTTTTCGGGTTCATTCCTGATTTTGCCTGATTGCTGCAGTAGGTATGGCGGCAGACATGGGGTGTGATGTTCGGCATCTGAATTTTGTAGATGGTATTGTAACGGTCAACCATGTTATTAAACCGATGCTCCCAGTGCATAGCCACAAGCGGCATACCTTTATCGTCATAGAACAGGAAACCGCCGTAGCCGTCAATGAATTTTTCTACTGCTGGAGGTTCTCTGTCCTCAATTATCGCAGCAAAACATTGTGCGACATCCTCTGTGATCGGTAGCTTTCTTGTGCCGGAGTTTGTTTTTGTTGATTCTACGATATACTCCATATTTGATGTACGCTGTAGCTGGTGGTCTATGTTGATGATTCTGTTTTCCATATCAATATCCTTGAGCGTCAGTCCGCAAAATTCAGATATGCGCATCCCCGTGTGAAACAGAATATAAACGACCTCATAATATTTGCAGTAGCAGTTATCATCATGTACAAATTTCAGAAACTGCCGCATCTGTTCGCGACTGATTGCTTCTCTTGTCACGCTGTCGTTTACCACCACCCCGGCAAGCTGAAATCCGAACGGGTTTTTATTCAATATGTCATCATCGACCGCCATCTGAAAAGCAGGGCGCAGAACACCTCGGACAGTCTTAACAGTGCTGTATCCCTTTCCGGCATCCTGTAATCTAATAAGGAATAGCTTTGCATCGGATGTTTTGATATGTCCGATTTTCTTTTCGGCAAAGTCCTCCTGATTCAGAAGATTACGCACAAAGTTGTAATTCGCCCGTGTGCTGGGCTTTACGCCTGTTTTTGTCGAAAGATAACGCTCCACAAGCTCTATGACCGTCATGCTTTGCCTTGTAGGATCCATCTGAGCATCAAGGTCGTAGCCGATCTGCTTTTCAAGCTCCCTCAGAGAAAGACATGGTTTTTTTCCTGCCGGGAGCCTGTCTGTCGGCTCCAGTTTCCAGCTATAAATGAATTTTGCTTTGCCATTGACATAATACTTAAACTGATATTTTCCGTCAGCTCTGATGGATTCCCCTGCACGAAGAATCCTCCTTTTTGAGTCCCTTCGCAAATTTCCTCTGATACCCATTATCTGCACCTCCTCAGTTCCAGGTGAGCTTTCAAATACTTTTCAAAGGCTGCTTTAATAATCAGCTTTCTGCTGCCGTAAAGAACGATAAAGCTGTGTTTCTTTTTCTCGCTCAGCAGGCTGTAAAACTTCCTTCTGCTCAGCCCGAAATATTCGATCGTTTCTGTCGGATTTAAAATATCCTTGTTTTCAAGTGCTGCTCTCTTCATCGGTTTTTACCTCACTTTCTGCCGTTTGGCGTAGTCTATATATCCCTCAAAAGGCAGAAAATATCAACTACTTACGGCAATCAAAAGAAAACTATATCGTAGAAGTTTTGCAGATAAATTCCTCGAATTTTGTCCTTATTATGAGATAGCGGTTTCCGCAGAATACAGAAAAACCACCGAGATTATCCTCAGCAAGGCGGCGCATTTTCTTTGTGCCGATATTGAAATATGTTCCGGCTTCTTTGATGCTGAGAAGATATTTTTCACTGATTGATAATTCCTTATCGTTTTTCATGACCTCATTCATAAAGCATACCTCCGTTAAAAATATTCAGCAGACACTCCCCTCCGAAAGATGAGTGCCTGCCTTCTTCGTATTACTGATTTTTCATCAGCTCATTAACCCTTGTCTGCACCTTGCCGTAATCATATCCGGCAGAGGTGAGTTTCTGCTTGCGTTCGTCACCGTTCCCCCACTTACCTTGAATGACCTCATTGGCGATCTCACCCACGGACTTAAGCTGTGGTTTCGCCATCAGCTCATTAACTCTTTTCTGCACGGCGTTATAATCATAACCAGCCGCCGTCAGTTTCTGTTTGCGTTCATCTCCGGCTGCCCACTTTCCGGCAATAACCTCTTTTGCAAGCTCGTCAACTGTTTTCTTTTTGACTGCGGTCGCCGTTGATGTAGTTTTCTTTGTCGTAGCCTTTTTATACCCGTTATATCCGCCATTTTTTACAATAGCAGGATAATCGGTATAACAGTAGTCCATATCCACATTTCCGCCGATACCGTTAATTCTGCCCTCTGATGAATACTGCCAGATGCCGTACTTGTTGGCTGTGTATGTGCAGCGATAGTTATACTGTGCTACCCAAAGTTCGTATTTGCCGGCAACAGCATTTGAAATATAGTTGTTCAGGTAGTATGTAGAGCAGTAAAGTCCGGCAAGGTAGCCGTTCTTTTCAAGCTCTCCGCAGAATGCCTTGATAACACTGTCGCAGAAATTTCTTCCTTTCGCAAACTGGCTCTGCTCCTCAAGGTCGAAGTAGATCGGATATTCAAACTTCTTTCCCTTGATTACTTCCATGCAGGCTTTTGCTTCCTTAACAGCATCTTCCGCAGAATCAGCGTAAGAATACCAATACGCACCCACATCAAGTCCTGCGTCTTTTGCATTTTTGTAATTCTGTTCAAAGCAGTTGTCCTTTTGGCTTACCTCTCTGCCAAATCCGGCACGGATAATAACAAAATCAATGCCGCTCGCCTTGACTTTTCTGTAGTCAACAACACCTTGCCATGATGATACATCAATTCCTTTAATCATGTTTATCTTCCTCCTCATTATGTTTATGATGCAGCTGTTCCAGAACTTCCTTCAGCTTTTTCGGAATAGGAAGTCCGAGATGTGCTGCGTTTTCCAAAAGCGATACACCTTCGTTTGATAAATAGAAGAATATCACTGCCGTCCTGAGTACGCTTCCGGTATGAATGATCTGAATATCGATGATGTTTGCCACACCGACAAGCGTGAAAATCAGCACCTTACGGCATATACCTTTGAATCCCGCCTTGCTGGATAACTTTTTATCGCTGACGGCACACATCAATCCCGTAACATAATCCACCGCCACGAACGATGCCAATGCAATAATCAGACCGTCACACCCGCCCAAAAAGTAACCTATCCATCCGCCCATTACAGTAAATACAAACTGTATGGCATTCCAGAATTCTTTCATTAAGCATCACGCTCCTTCAAAAATAATTTGTATGAAAAAAGCGACTGCCCGAAAGCTGCCGCCTGATTCCGTAGTTATTCTTCTTGTATTGTGTATGTTATTTTCATTGTTTTATCAGCTGTTTTGATAACTGATGTTTCAAGATTGTTTATGGTTGCAAGATATGGTGTCCACAAGAATAAATTTTGCCTTGTAGAGTTAGCGTAATATCCGCCAAAGCTGAACAAATAGGGACCATATTGGAACAGAGGTGTACTCGTATAAGTCCAGGGTGCATTATTTGATTTTCTGAAAACCTTATCCTCCGTGTTTATCATAAAATCACTGCCTATTATCCAATCACCGATGTTTACAAGATAATTTTTTCCACTGTTATAGTAATCATCACTGCAGCCGTAGTTTGTCGCAGAGCCGAGAGGGATTTCCTTTACATCAGCCGGATTTTCTATGTTTATCTTGTAGACATTCGTCTTATCATACGACACCATATACAGATAACCGTTCTGCAAAACACTTTGAACATTCCTCTGCGGATTGGTATTATAGCCGCCATGATAACCGACAGACTGACAAGTCACACCGTTAAGCGTCATTCGCTCTTCGGTAAAACTGAAATCCGATTTGTTGATTTTTATCTTAGTAATACTCGCATTTCCGCTTTTATTTCCTCCACCCCAAAAGCCGTACCAATAACCATCCTTACCATCAAATAAATCATACGAGCCCTCATTCTTTTTCGGGTCCGACATAACAAAAGATGTAGGATTCAGCTTAATCTCAAATAGGACATCATAATTGCTGCCAAGCATGGTGTCATTAAGTCCTACGCTTGTAAAACTTGCTCTGACCTTCTGAATAACAAGCTCATTTTCTGTATTGATTCCTATAGTCCAGAAAAAGTTGTTATCAATATCAAGCCCAACAGCATTAATGTAAGCTGTTCTCGCTTTGCTGTCACTATTTCCGCTGCGTGACCGCATTGTCCAGACGAAGCCCGTCCCGTTATAACCATCACCCATATATGCTATTCCGGCCCACTTATGCGTCAAAGCTACACAAGATATAGTACCGTTTGCCTGCGAGGTTGTGAAGTCCCAGACAAAACGGTAGCCGTTATCCAGTTTTTTGGTTTCCGTCAGGTTCATACTCCCACGCATAATATTTGTTGTAGCATTGACATCATTTGACGCATATCCGACACAAGGATTTGCAGACGGTGCGTAGTATTTATTTTTATCTTCCTCAATAGTATCGGAGAAAAGCAGAATACCTCCTATTGCATTCGGACACATCGGCAGCATATTTTCACTAAGATCGTTAGTATTGCCGTTGATGGTAAACAGCATACCGTCAATATTATGACTGAAAAAATCAGCCATTGCATTGGTGACAAGGTTTGTTTCGGTATATTTTTCGACCTTACCTGTATGGACATCAGTCAGTTCAATTTCAGTTATTCCTTTCAAAGTTCTTCACCTCAATTCAGATAATGTACTGTGATACGGTTTACAAAACCGCCCTCACGCAAAGCAAATCGGATTTTATACTGCCTGTCAGAAGCCGCTTCATTCCACGCATCAGTACCGATTGCTTTTATCGATTCCCGATTCATACCGCTTGTTTCTTCAGACAGTACAGCCCATCTGCCGTCTGTGTATGCTTTCCATGTAGTGCCGCTGTCAAAGGAAAAAGCAAATAAAGTGTTGTCATCGGAATCTATCTCCACGCTTTCAATGCCCAAGATAGTACTGTCGTTCATCTCTGTGTTTTTTGAATAGACAAGCTGCACAGGCGGCACGGCTTTCAGCTTTGCTGTTATTGGTGGAAGGTCAATATCTGTATTCTGCCAATGATACAAAACAGGATTGGGGAGCTTTGAAAAGATAACATCTCTCGGAAAATCATCAAAACCATACTGCCGGAATGCAGCAGAATTCAGTTTTTTTACAGGAACTTCTTCAATATATGAAGATTTATCATATTCGAGATTTTCATCCTCAAATTCAAACTCATTAAATCCGTTGTTCTGATAGGTACTGTCTGACAGAATATTGTAAAAGCAGGGCTTGACCTGTTCATCCACACAAGGAACAAGGTGCAGACGCTGTTCTTCACCCTGCCACAGGTCAATACTATATACAGTTCCCATGAAGTATCGGCTGTCAAGCCGGTCAGCTGTATTCATCGTTCCTATTATCAGTTCGCATGATGAGTTAAACTCTGTATAGTCAAAGGTCATAATAGTAATACCGTCACGCTTTAATCCGTCCTTTGACAGCTCCAATATAATCGGAACATCCTTATAATCATCCACCTCCTCAGTAATATTCTGACCGCCATAAACACAGGTGATATGCTTGCTGTCAGTCAGGAACACACCAAACATATCTGTCTTTTCATCAGTTCTTGCTCCGAATACAGCAGTATTGCCGAATGTTGTTGTTTTGAAGGAAACTGACAGCCGCATATCATTTCCGGGCAGAAGTCCCGTTCGGATACACTGACCGCCTTTAAAAACAATAGAGTCAACAAACGCCTTATTATGCATCAGTTTGTAAAACTTGCCTGCTTTGTCAGCAAGAAGATATTTGCTTTCAAATGGTGGAGCAAAATCAATGATCGAGTAGCTTATATCAAATTTCTTGCCGTTACTATCTTTATGGAAAAATGATACATACTGCTGCTGAGTAACTGTAACGGTAAAATCCTGATTCATACCGCCGTTAATTCTGCTTGTGCCAAGATATCCTGCAGCGTTGGGAGCTTTAATAAGATTCAGAAACATATCACCTGTTTCAAAGAAAAACCATTCATATACAAGCCTGACATCCTCAGTTGTGTTATTGTACTGTGCATAACCTTCCCAGCGGAGTTTCAGAAATCGGATAGTTCCGAAAAGACTGCCTTCCTCACGATAAAAGTTATACAGTGACGCATCTCTCCGGCAGACAAGCAAATGCTCTGTTCTGTTGCCAAGACCTATAAAGCTGTTGTCGCTGACATAGATATTTGATATAACCTTGCCGTTAAACTGAAACCAGTCCACACCCTGATATTGGAGAGTAGTTCCGTCATATCGTGTATTTACAATCAGATGTTCCATGTTTTCAGTTGTATTCATAATTGAACGAACTGAATCATATATCACCACTACGTTTCACCTCCAGACTGTCTATTCTCGCAAACTGCTCTGTATTTATTTCTATTCTGCTCATCCTGCCCTCATCAATAGGCACCTCAAAATTCGTAAAGCTGTAATCAGTCTGAAATTCAAAGGTTGTTTCAGACCGTACATATTCACGGTTAAATGTTATTTCATTTCTGTCGGCAGGTTCAATGATCTCGGTAACAATTACCGGATTCATCTGCGGCTCTGCGATAAAGCGTAGTGCTGTCAGGCGGCCGAATCTTGCAGGAGTGAAGGTGTCCACAAGTCCGATAGGCTCCGGTACTTCTGTGTATGGTGCAACAATATCAATAGCCTTACGAAAAGAAAGACTGCCGACATCAGCAACGGGTATAAACTTCTCCTCAAAGGAAAGTCGACCATCCCATACATTTCCGGCACTGAGTCCCTGACCGCTGATTGTACAGAGAGCTTGCATACGGTCAATAAAAGCCATTCCGCCCGTCACGGACAGCCGCACCTTAAAAGTATTGTAGGCATTAGCATCCAATTTTGAGATTGGATAATATAAATTTAGAATATGCTTTCCGCTTTGCCAGGTTTCGATTGGATAGTAGGTATTGATGACATTATCGTTGATAACATAAGTGACCTTAAGCATTGCCTTGCCATCCTCGCTCCACGAAACGGAAATATCCTGATCGTTCAGTTTTCCGTTTGCCGTTTTCGTCACCTCATCAGCAGTTATATCAATCAAAATACTGCCGTGAAACTCTGCATCCGTATCATCCTGAGATGCAAATTCAAGGCTGACGATCTCCGCATCATTTTCTCCGACAGTAAACGGAGAAGAATTCATATACGAATGAACGGTGATCTTTCCAACCTCAACAGAATTAAGCAAGCCTGCGATATTCTTATCATTCTTACTTTTCGCCTGTGAAAGACGGGGATTTTTGCCGACACATTTCAGCGTTGTTTTGCCGTTGATTTTTACCGTCATTCCGGTTATGGCGGCTATCTGCGTGTCATCAGCCTGACCGCCCGAAAATGAAATGACATCGCCAATATCAAGTGCAGGGTTGCCGATTGTTTCAGAATCAAATGGCACATACCGCACCTTTGAAATATCGTTTAGTATATTGCGTATTATCTTTTCTCTGGTATCTTTCAGTCCAAACTGCAAAAGTGGATTAACACCAATATTCATTGTCAGCCCATCATCGGGAGTGAGAGCATAATACTCAGCTGTAGTTGTTTTCTGATTGGTGGAGTTTACTGCCGTATATCTCGTAATGAAATCAGAAAAGCTGCTCGAAAACCGCTGCCGATTTGTTATACTAAGAACAGGATTATCACCGTATTTTCGCAGCTCCAGTTTTCCTTCACGGTTTATTTGGCAGTAGCAGCCTAAAACCTGTGCCGTATAGAAAAGAAGATCACGCCAGCTTTCTATGTCGTTTTCGCCGTAAATACCATAGATATACTTGCCGTTGGGCATAGCTTCAATATCGGCTCTGGTGTGTGCGAAAGGCACTTTGCAATTTTCACAGGCAAGAGTGAAAAAATCAAAAGGAGTACCGCTTGATAAAGTATTATGAAAGTTCTTTTCAAAATTCAGCATATGATCATATGCTTTTATTTCAAGCGTTTTTATACTCCGATTTGCTTCGCTTATCTCAAAAATGCCCATCGGTACCTCTTCATAGTGACCGCCAACATCAAGGTGAAATGAAAGCGTGATTGTTCCATCCTCCAAGCTGTACCTGTCAATATCAGTAAAAAGAGATATACCCATCTCAGCGGCATAAACAGTTCCAAGCTCTATCTCTGTGTTGCCGCAGCATTGACGGGTGATATATCCGCTGCCTTTGACGATATCTTTATTTTCAAAGGTGTACTTTTGTCCTTTTTTTGTTGTAATCTCACCACTCCAGAAATAGCTGCGGCTGTTGCTCTGAATAGCTTTAATAAATTCATCTGATACAGGATACAATTGCCGCACCTCCTAAAATTCTTTCAGTGAAAAGTCTACCGACCATAAGCCTTTATATGAAGTGTCATTTTCGAGTTTGGCTTTGAAGCTGTCAATGTACATTTCTGTTTCACGTAAGGACAGCGTGTCAGTGTCAAAGTATTGCACTGTCAGCTTGTTCTGTTTTGACCAGAATGTCAGCTTTTTCAGCCACTTTGCAGTAACTGTGAAAGATACAGAAATATCAACTACGCCCTGCCGCACAACATCACGCTGTCTTGTTCCGGCTTCTGTCTCACCGCCGGAGTCGGACTCAACTGAGGATAAGGACAAATCATAGGAGTCAGGAAAAGGGAGCGTTTCACCGTTGATTTTTAAATATTCCGTAAATGCCATGCTACCTTCCTCCACTCCTTAAGTTTGCTCTTTGCTGAGCGTTGACAATTATTTCATCGAGCATAGTACCGCCGACATACAGCGGGATAACGATGTCACCGCTACCACCCATTGTGCCTCCTTTTGAAAAAATCCCTTTTATCGTAGCTATCAGTTCAGTAAGGTCTGTTTGAGATACACCGCCATCTGAAGCAGCAGCTGTGATTTCTGCGTGGGGACTTACGACCATATCTGCAGATACATTTTTCATAGCCGATTTTATCATCCCACGACTATTTTCTATACCTTTAGCAAGACCTTTCATAAAGTCCGGCATCCAACTTTCGTAATCTGTCAAAGGACCCTCATCAGGTACGGAGAAATGCAGGAATGAGCGTATCGTATTGCCGACATTTCCTACTGCGTCTCCGACCCAATCGATACAGCTTTTAATACCTCCGACCATGCCGGAAATCATGTCCTTACCCCAGTTCCAAGCCTGCGAAGCAAGGTTGCCCATAAAGTTTTTGACATTATCAAAGCCGCCCTTCACAGCATTATATACATTCGACATGGCGTTTTTTATGCCGGATAAAATATTATTAAAAGCATTTGAAACAGCATCCTTTATACCACCGACAACATTTGAAACTGTATTTTTTATATTGTTCCAGATGCTTGACACCGTACTGCTGATGCCGTTCATGATATTGGAAACCACTGTCTTTACCGTATTGAATACAGTGGAAATAACGGTCTGTATCGCATTAACAACAGTCGATACTGTGTTTTTTATCGTGTTCCACGCATTGGTGATAAACGTCTGAATTGCCGTAATAATTGTTGTAATAACGGTTTTTATTGTATTCCATACAGTAGAAATTACGGTATGTATTGCGTTCATTACGGTTGTTATCACCGTTTGTATAGCGTTCCAGGCAGTAGTCAGAAAGCTCTGTATTGCTGTAACGACTGTTGTAAATGTTGTTTTTATGGTGTTCCATACGGTCGTAAAAAATGTTGATATAACATTCCAGACCGTATGTATGACCGTTTTAATTGTATTCCATGCTGTAGAAAGAATGGTCTGTATCACAGTGATAACCGTTGTAAAGGTATTCTGTATAGCAGTCCAGATAGTCGTAAAAAAGGCAGATATTGCATTCCAGACTGTTTCAGCAGCGGTCTTTATACCGTTCAGAATACCACTGAAAAAGCTGCTGATACCGTTCCAGATATTCACAAAAAAATCTTTTATACCGCTCCACACACCATCCCACGAAGTGCCGAACCATCCCAAAAACACATCAAAAATGCCTTTAATAACATTCAGTATATTCGTGACAAATCCGCTGATAAAATTCCATGTTGCCGTAAAAATGCCTTTTACACCGTCCCAGACCTGCTCCCAGTTTCCTGTGAAAATACCGATAAAAATATCAAGCACAGCCGTTATCGTATCGAGAGCGTATGACAGTGTGTCGCTGATCAATTGAAATGCACCCTCGAAAACAGGTGCAAGAAATGAACATAAACCATCCCAAACGGCTTTGATCACTTCACCAATATCTTTAAAGCTGAAGCCGAGAGCATTAAGTCTGTCAACAATACCCTGAAAGAATTCCTGAAACTTTTTTACAATGCCGTTCCATATCTCCGTCATAGCGTTGCGAAAATCCTCATTTGTATTCCACAGATAAATAAAAGCGGCTACAAGTGCAGCAATAGCAGCGATAACAAGTGTAATTGGATTTGTCAGAAGTGCTGTTAGGTTAAAACCGGACAGTGCTGTCTTTACTGCAGTGATTGCACCCTGGATTTTTGGAATAAGCGTCATGATCGTGCCGACAGAGGAGATAATTTTTCCTATAACTATCAAAGCCGGACCTATTGCCGCCACGATCAGACCGATAGTGACGATGGTCTTTTTTGTACCCTCGTCCATACCGTTGAGCTTATCCACAAGTCCCTGTATCCACGAAACGATTTGTCGGATAGCCGGCATAAGGATATCACCGAAGGAAATCGCCAATTCTTGAAGCTGTGACTTCAAAATAGTTATCTGTCCCGCAAGGTTGTTCTGCATCGTTTCAGCCATATCTCCGGCTTTGCCGTCACAGTTTGTTATTGCTGTGTTTAGTTTTTCAATATCGGAGGGTGCAGCATTCATCAGAGCAAGGAAACCACTCATTGCATTTTTACCAACAAGAGCCTGTGCATTTGCAGCTTTTTCAGATTCAGACATTTTGCTGAAAGCCACACGACAGTCGGCAAGAATATCATTCAGTGAACGCATTGAACCGTCCTGATTGGTTGTTTCAATTGTCATCGTACCGATAGCGTTGCCTGTCAGCTTGACCTCTTTTGAAAGCCTGTTCATGATAGAACGGAGTGCCGTACCTGCCTGTGAGGACTTGATGCCTGAGTTGCCCATCAGACCGATAGCCTCTGCTGTATCTTCTGCGGAAAATCCTAACGCACCTGCAACAGGAGCACAGTATTTGAATGTTTCACCCATCATGGACACATTAGTATTCGCATTGGAGCTTGCCGCCGCCAATATATCCGCAAAGTGTGCCGAATCTCCGGCAGAGAGTCTGAATGCTGTTAAAGCATCTGTTACAATGTCGGAGGTAGTTGCCAAATCCTCACCCGATGCCGCCGCCAGGTTCATAATACCCTCGATACCGTCAAGCATATCGCTTGTTTTCCAGCCCGCCATCGCCATGTAATTCATAGCGTTGGCGGCTTCTGTTGCTGAAAACTTGGTTTTACTGCCCATTTCACGAGCCTTTGCACGGAGAGCATCAAAATCATCACCCGTTGCACCGGACACAGCGGAAACTTCACTCATAGCAGAATCAAAATCAGCGGCAGTCTTTACCGCCGCCGTTCCCAAACCTGCCACTGCAACAGTAGCCGGAAGAAACTTCTGTCCGACATTGGAGATGTTGTTGCCGAGCGTTTTCAGCTTTTCACCTGTGGCGGCTATCTTTTGAACAGCCGTTGCAGATTGATTGGCGGCAGTTTCGAGCCGCCTTAATTCCTGTTCCGTTTCCACGATTTCACGCTGTAAGGCATCGTACTGTGACTGTGAGATTTCACCCTTTGCCAATGCGTTATTTGCCTGTTCAGCTGCCGTTTTCAGCGTTTCAAGCCGCTGCTTTGTATCACCGACAGACTGTGCCAACAGCTTATGCTTTTGCGATAACAGTTCGGTATTGCCGGGGTCTAATTTCAGGAGCTTGTTGACATCCCGAAGCTGATTTTGTGTGTTCTTAATGGAACTGTCTACATTTTTCAGTGCTTTTGTTAATTTGGCAGTATCTCCCGAAATTTCGACCGAGATCCCCTTTATTCTGTTAGCCACGCTTTTCACCACTTTCTGCTTTGAAATTACTAAAATTTCTATTTTTTCTCGTTGACTATTTGCTCGTTATCGCATATAATATAGATAGTGGGTGTATCTCAGCCCTAAATGAGAGATTTAAAAAGCGAGCTTCTCTTGGCTCTAATCAAGAAATTTAACAGTGAGCGTTTCGCAGCTCTGAGTGCGATCGTAACATCAGGGGCAGCTTTGTTTGCCCCTGTTTGTTTTAAGGAGTATTGTAAATGACAAGTCTAAAGCTATACGAAATTGAACCTGAATATATAGATTACATATCAGCATTTGCCCCACATTTATTTCATAACAAAAAGCCCGGTCAAAGTCACGATAGAAAGTATATTGGAATAATTCTCCATATAAACGGGTTTGATTATTTTGCTCCTTTATCTTCATTTAAAGCAAAACACTATTCTATGAAAGAAAGTATAGATTTCATAAAGATAAAAAAATATGCAGTCATAAATCTGAATAATATGTTTCCGGCACCGCTTCATATCTGCAAATATATAAATATAAGCATACAACGAGATAAAAAATACAGAGATTTGCTTTTGGCAGAATATCGTTTTATAAAATCTATTCAGGATAAAATAAGAAAAAATGCCCAGACGCTATATCATTTGAAGCTGAAAGATGATAATTCAACCTCACTATCGAAAAGGTGTAATGATTTCAAAGTGTTGGAAGAAGCCTGCATAAAATACAAACCCAAATAAATATTCAAAGGTTTATATAATCCACACCGGATAAGTTTCAAGGTGTGGATTATTTGCACTAAAATGCGTCCATATCAAACTGCGTTGCAATTTCCGAATAGCCTTTGTATTCATCATTTCTGCTCTCGCTGTACATATCGTTGACCATGCCAATCGTAAGCAAATCAAGGTCACGGATAGAGATACCAAGCTGTACACAGCGGAGCAAAAACAGCGGAGTTGTCATTGGGCGGTCAGTCGGTCTAAGTTTTTTTTAGACTGCACATCGGTCTGAACATTCAAGCCCCATAGTTCTATCAGCTTCGGCAAAATCTGATAAATGGAAAAGGTGTTGAAGTTGTCGAGCCATTCTTCGGGAGTGTCAGAAATATCGGGGTCAGCGTGTTTTGCCATGATGTAGGCAATGTTTTCAAACATCTCCAAAGAAAACAAATCAAGACCGTTGTTGTCCTCGTCCTGCTTGCTGACGGACTTTTCCAAAAGCGACAAGTCCTTGTAAATATCCCTGTGGAAACGCAGTCTGTATATTCTCGGAATGGCAGCTGATGCACGGAATTTCACCGGCTGTCCGTCAATCTCTATCGTCTGTGTTAAACTCATCGTATGTTCCTCCATTCTTACGGCTCAGACTCTCCGCCTGTCACCGCATTAGGCAGATAAACTTCGCTGTACCAGTTTAGATACACCGCATCAGTCGTGTCATCGCCTGTTTTCGCTTTGACAAGCCCGTTTCCAAGCGGTGCAGCTTTGATGGACAGCTTTTCTGTCTTGACTTCAATCTCGTCCTCGTTGGTCTGTGATTCAATGGTAGGTCTGCTTGCAGAACAGTAATACATCACATGGCGGATTTTTTTCGCATCACCATCAAATTCAAACAAGAGTGCGAAGTTAGCAGTTTCCACATTGGAGTTTTCGATAAGCACACCATTGCTGTCCAGCGTTTCCTTCAGAACATCTCTGCGGAAACTCTCCGGGATAAGAGCAAGCTCCAAATCGCCCTCATACCCCATGTTATTACTGATAGTGTAATAGGCGTACCCGTCAGCATAGAAGTTGTTCGGTTCACCATTCGGATCGAGTGACAGTGACACAGCACCCGGCATCGGCACAGGTGTATCAAAGGTTGCTGTGCCGTCTGTGTTCAGCTTGACAATAGCATAATGCACATTACAAAGATTGAACTTGACCTTATTCTTTTTCTTCGGCATTATTGATTCCCCCAATCTCATAAGAATACATCACCTCATAGAGCTTTTCGCTGTCGATCCATACCTCGGATTTATTGTAGAAAATATTGTGCCGATCAAGCACTTCCTCCACTTTTAGCTCAAGTTCCGTGTTTTTATAATCGGTGTACAGTTCGATATGTACATCGTTTATTTTGTAGTAGACCCTGCCGTCAGCTGCAAAGTTGTCACTTCCCGGCAGGAGATAACAGATAAAAGGCGGGTTCGGACTTTCGCCTTCTGCAAAGTGGTCGTATGCATAGGGAAGTCCGATCTCGTTCAGAATTGATAAAAGCTCATCCATAACATCACCCCTTCAGTGCTTTTTCTATTGCCTTTTCAAGTGCGTTTATTCCGTTTTCCTCCGCAGGTGCGATATGCGGTCGGGCTTTGCTTCTGCCGCCGCCACGCTTTGCATGACCGAATTCAAGCAAATGTGCCAGCTGATAACGGTTTTTTGAATGTACAGTTACCTCTAATCTTTCAGCCGACTCCCTTGTTGTCTTTACAGCCCAGCTTTTCGCATACCCTCCTGTTTCCTTCGGAGCAGTAGATTGAATTTCTTTCCGCACATCGTTTCCGGCTTTCTTTACTGCCTTCTTCATATCAGAAGTAGCGAGTTTAGAATATTCCGTCAAGCCTTTCATAACCTCCTCGGCAAGGTCGTCTATTTTTACCGTTTTGCTCATGCTATCGCCTTGCCTTCCTGCACCTGAATTTGATACATTTCTTTTTGTAGTTCATATGGTCGATTGAGATAATATCGTAAATATCGTTTTTGAACATAATTCGGTAGCCTGTGGTACTTACACTCGCCGTCAGGGCGCACCAACGGACGGTAAAGGTAACATCCGCATTCTCGACAGTTGTTCCCACAACAGCCTTTTCCTTGCCGTTTTCGCCGCCGACAGTTGCATAGCAGGAGAATTCATCATTCCAGCTGCTCATGTGGTTGCCGATTCGGTCAGTAAGTATTACATTTCTCTGAAAGGTTATCCTTTCGTTAAGCAAAGAAATCTGCATTAAAATTCCTCCTTCCGACTGCCGAAAAGCAAGGCTCTGAGCGAAATTGTCAGAGCCTTATAATCGGCTTCTTCTCTGTGTTCGTAAAAATATGCGATGGCATACAGCACCGCTATTTTTGCATTTTTTGCTGTTTTTAATATCGTTCTGTCCTCCGTGCGGAGAATGTCAAGGCAGAGTGCCTCCGCAGCAGAAATATAGCTGCGGATAAGCGAATCATCCTCGTTATGATCCACACGCAGGAAATTCTTAATCTCCTTGACTGATACCGTCATGCCGTCACCTCATCAAGTTTTAGTAGTTTTGGTGGTGCTGATTTTCAGAATCTGTACTGCTTCCGGCAGAACGAGCTTTCCGTCAACACGTTCCTTCGCAACAAAGCCCACCATATCATTTCCGGCGAAAAGTTCGGTCAGCTTTTTGAAGGAACGAGTACCCCTGTCGCCGATGTTATAGTAGCTGTAATCGCCGAAGGAAATCATATTTGTAGGTGCGTACTCGGAAGTATAGACAGGATAGCCTGCCAGTCTTTCCGGCTCACCGTCCTTAAATGATTGCTGCCACAGGTACTGACCTTCGGAATCCTTGAGGGTGCGGACAGTTGCCAAAATTTTATCGTTCATAATGAAAGCCGCCTTTTTGCGGTACGGTCTTTTCAAAGCATACACAAGATTGATAATGTCATCACCCTTGAGAGCGGTGGTCGTTGCCGACACCTTGCCGCCGCCCGTCACCGCAAAAATACCTGTCGGCTTGCCCTGACCGTTGCCGTTCAGGAAAGCATCTTCTTCTGCATTGGCAAGTGCCCTGCCGAACTGCGTAGTAATGTAACTCTCCAAACCGAATGAATTATCGTAGAGAAGTTCCTCAGTGATCTTGATAGCCACATGAAGTTTGTGAGCGTCCAACAGAATCTGGTCAAAGGTCGCATCGCCCCAGACAAGCGGTTCGCCCTCCTCAATCCACGATGCCGCAGGTTTGGTGGCGGCAATGTTGATTTTGTGGTCACCGCCGGTCTTGATTTTCGTGCCGAGAGTACGCATGATGTTTTCGCTGTTCAGCACCTCAATAATACGTTTGTCGTACTCTTCGGGGACGAGATAGCCGCCGTCAGCGTCCGTGCCTTCCTGCAAAACATTGGATACATTGCGAAAGTTGCTGCGGAGTGCCTCCAACATTGCCTTTTTGTAGTCCTCACTTGCTCTGCCTGTGCCGCCAATCTCACCCTTGAACGGCTTATTCTTAAGCGGAGTGTTCATCGGTTTGGAAAGCTCCTGTTCCAGAGCGTCCTCTCTCTGCATACGGCTGATTTCACGAGAAATATTCTGTATCTCTTTTTCCATCTGCTCATAAACGGCATAGTCGCTGTCGTTGAGCGTACCGTTTTCGGTCTTGTGTGAAGCAGCATAGTTCTTAGCCGCCTCGATAGCCTGATTTCTCTTCTCAATCATTTGCATAATAGTCATAGTGTGCTCCTCCTCATCTCATCAGTTCATTTACTCTCGACTGCACAGCAGAATAACTGTATCCTGCGGCAGTAAGTTTCTTCCTGCGTTCATCTCCGTTGCCCCATTTGCCTGCGATAACTTCACGGGCAAGTCTATCAACGGACTTCTGTTGTGCTTTGCCGGAAAGCAGTTCATTGACCTTCGACTGCACAGCCGAATAGTCATAGCCTGCCTTGGTGAGCTTCTGCTTGCGTTCCTCTCCGGCAGACCACTTTCCTGCGATGACTTCCTTGGCGAGTTCGTCAACAGATTTTTTGTTTGCCGATGACTTTGATGATGTACTTGTCGAGGTGCTTTCCTGCCATTTCGGACGGTAAAAAGCGTACACCGTGCCATCGGACAGATAGCGGGTTTTCCTCCTGAACATGGAAGTACCGACCCAATTGTAACTGTAACCGTCCACATTGCCCTCAAGCGTGGTGATGGTGTAGCCGTTCACCGACTCGACGATTCCGACATGGTCGCAGAAATACTTGTCCTGATAGGGATAGTCAGCGTAACGCATAAAAAACAAGTCGCCTGCCTGCGGAGCCTGAACGCCTTTCTTGAACCAAGTGCCGTACTTTCCGTCACTGATTCTCGGAATACTTCCGGCACCGCCCTCCACGGCATTGATGTACTTTCCCAGAAAGCCACAGTCCTTCATGATTGCTGAAACAGCAAAGGCACACCAGTCATATACGGCATCAAGACTAAGCCTTGTTTTGCAGACATAATAGCCGTTCTTGCCGATATACCCTCTTGCGGTATTCAAAAATTTTTCTTTATCTGTCATAGTGTACTCCCTCCGTTATATGAATTTTTTGATGGTGTCCAGACGGTCAATTATCTCAGCAACAGGGTGACCGCTTTCTGCACTTTTCTTTGTCAGTTTATTCAGCAGATTACTGTTGACCGCTTTTCGAGAAAATAAAAAAGAGGTCGCATTTTGCTGTTCCTCTTCATCCTCATTCGGTGTATTTTCTTGTTCGGTTTCATCATCTTCCTGCTCATATTCTTTTTTCTTGCCAAATATCCCATCCGCAAAACCAAGCTCTACGGCCTTATGTACATTCATCCAAGTTTCCTCTTCCATCAGCCTTGACAGCTTCGCCCTTGAAAGACCTGTTTTAAGCTGATAGGCATTGATGATGCTTTCCTTAACTTCGGCAAGAAGATCAATTGCTTTCTGCATTTCGTTATGGTCGCCAAAAGCAATCGTTGCCGGATTATGCACCATCATCATGGAGGTCGGTGACATCAAAACGGTATCTCCGGCCATAGCGATAACGCTCGCTGCACTTGCTGCTATAGCATCAATTTTGACCGTGACCTTGCCGGCGTATTCCGACAGCATATTGTAGATTTGTGCCGCCGCCACGCAATCACCGCCGGGAGAATTGATGTAAACGGTAATGTCACCGCTGCCCGACAGCAGCTCGTTCTTGAACATTTTTGGTGTCACATCATCTTCAAACCAACTTTCCTCTGCAATCGTACCACGAAGTTCAAGCACCCTTTCGGTGCTTTCCAAGCCGTCCTCGTTGACGGTTCTGTGTTTCTTCCAGTTCCAAAACTTCTTCATTCACTTTCATCTCCTTTTCTGTAAGCTGCACCCGTATCCTTGAGAGGAACCATCGTACCATTTACCATGAAGGTATTTCCGCCCAATTCTTCGGGTATCATGTCCATGTTTTCAAGACTTCTGACATCGTTCGGACACATGAATCCGTTGTTAATGCCGATAGCGTAACCGCTCATTCGACTTTGGTAATCGCCACGGAGCAGTCCGTCCACATTGAATTTGGCGAAGTAACTCATCTTTTCATCGGGTGACAACAGCGTACGCTTGATACTCTGCTCCCACCGTGATACCCACGGGTCAAGCGTGTATTTCACAAACTCCAGACTCTGCTGTTCAATGTTGGAAAAGCTGGACTTCTCCAAATCGCCGATCATGTGCGGAGGTACTCTGAAAATACGGGCTATCTCGTCAATCTGAAACTTTCTCGTTTCAAGGAATTGTGCTTCGTTCGGTGAAATCGAGATAGGCGAATACTTAACACCCTCCTCTAAAATTGCCACTTTGTGTGTATTTGTTCCTCCAAACCCCTTGTTCCAGCTTTCACGCACACGCTCCGGTTCTTTGACCGTACCCGGAAACTCCAGAATACCACTTGGTGTCGCACCATTGGCGAAAAACTTACTGCCGTATTCCTCCGTAGCAATCGCAAGCCCGATAGCGTTCTTTGCCATAGCGATAGGAGAATATCCTATCAATCCGTCAAAGCCGAGTCCCGGAATATGCAGCACCTCTTGTGGTGACAGCTTTACAGTCGAACCTTTATTGATCGGGGCATCTTCCTGACTGACCATATATTCATAAACGATATTTCCATATTCATCACGGTCAACATTCATTCTGTCCGGCATCAGAGGGTATAGAGCTAATACCTCGCCCTTGCCGTTGCGGATGATCTGTGCGTAAGCGTTACCCCATAAAAGCAGGTGTGTCATCAGCGTTTCACGGAATACGAAAGATGTCATTTCCGGGTTCGGTTCATCGTGCAGAAGAAAATACAGTAAGTGTTCAGTAGCCTTTGCCGTACCAGTGTCGGTGTATTTATACAAGTGCAGCGGAAGGCTTGCAACAGCTTCTGACAGTATTCTCACACACGAATACACCGCCGTTATCTGCATTGCCGACCGTTCATTAACTGCTTTTCCGCTTGCTGATGAACCGAGCAGAAAGCTGTATCCGCTGCCGGCTGTGGCATTTTTCGGTGCATCTCTGCTCCGAAATATTCTGCTTAAAAGTCCCATAGTGTTTTATCTCCCTTCAAATAAAAAGAATTCCACGAGAATCATAAACGCTTTCGGTATTTACATTTCCGCACCTGACAGCACGGTCAAGTGCCATAATGGCAGCAATCGCACCATCAATTTTCTCTGTCGATTTCTCTTTATCAGCTTTGATATTTCCCGCCGGGTCAGTACGAATAAAAATGTTATCCATCATCCAGCGGAGAACAGGATGTCCGCCATGAGCTATTCTCTGCTCAAGCGTCAATTTCATTAGCTCTTTGGTCGGTGGTGACATATCCTTAAACCCTTGTCCGAATGGAACAACGGTAAATCCCATACCCTCAAGGTTCTGCACCATCTGGACAGCACCCCACCTGTCAAAGGCTATCTCTCGGATATTGAAACGCTCGCCGAGCCGTTCGATAAACTTTTCAATATAGCCGTAATGAACGACATTTCCTTCCGTTGTTTCCAGAAAACCCTGTCGCTCCCAGATATCGTAGGGAACATGATCTCGCTTTACACGTAGGTCAATGTTATCTTCGGGAATCCAAAAATAGGGTAGGACATAGTATTTATCATCCTCGTCTGTCGGAGGAAAAACAAGAACGAATGCCGTAATATCTGTTGTGCTTGAAAGGTCAAGACCTCCGTAGCAGACACGCCCCTCCAAATCTTCTTCGTTGACAGGAAACTCACACTTGTCCCACTTTTCCATCGGCATCCATCGGACAGCCTGCTTTACCCATTGATTAAGTCTGAGCTGCCTGAAAGCGTTTTCTTCTCCGGGATTTTGTCTCGCTGAGTTACACGCCGCTTGCACCTTATCCATTCCTATTGTGATACCAAGCGAAGGATTAGCCTTTTTCCAGACCTTTGGGTCAGTCCAGTCCTCATTCTCCGCCGCACCGTAGATGCAGGGATAAAAAGTAGGATCAACTTTTCTGCCGGAGATAATATCCATTGCCTTTTGATGAAGCTCATAGCAGATAGAGTGCGTATCGTTTCCGGCTGTCGTGATGATAAAGTGGAGAGGATTTTTTCTTGCATCTGATGTTCCCTTCGTCATCATATCGAAAAATTTCCTGTCCTTCTGCACCCACAGTTCATCGAAAATAAGTGCCGAAACATTAACACCCGACTTACCCGCAACATCGGCAGATAGAGCTTTGTAAGTGCTGTTGGTCGGCGTGAAATGAATTGTTTTCCGGCTCGGTCTTATATCGCAGCGTTTCCGCAGGGCAGGACAGAGCCGCACCATATCGCAGGAAACATCAAATACGAGAGATGCCTGATCTCGGTCAGCAGCACAGCCGTAAACCTCGGCTCTTTGCTCACCGTCAGCACAAAGCATATACAGTGCAACGGCCGCCGCAAGCTCACTCTTGCCACTCTTCTTGCTGATTTCGATATACGCTGTATTGAATTGTCGATAACCGTCCGCACGAATCGTTCCGAAAATATCACGAATTATTCTTTCCTGCCAGTCGATAAGCTCAAAAGGCTGATTATAGAATTCCCCCTTTGTATGTCGCAGCTGCTCAATAAAACTGACCGCATAATCGGCGGCAGCCTTATCGTAATACGATCTCTTTGCCATAAATTTAGTAGGCGTGTATTTTTTTAGTTTTCTCAATGTTCCACCTCCACTCAAGTCGGTTGTCCTGCGATAGCCTCCTGACTAAGTCTCATTATTTCTGAAAGTTCCATACGCTTTCACTCCCCAAAACAAAAACAGCCTCATCTCTGCGACTGTCAAAAAGTATTTATATAAACGAGAAACACACCTCATCGGTGTGCCTTCGGAGTTTTCAGTTGTATTCTTTGATAAGGATAGCAAGTGCGGTTTCCATATCCTTGTTAACCGGGTCAAGGTCGTATCTCTTTGCAATCTCCCTGATGTCCTTCTTGGTTATCTTTTTTCTCTTTTCACGGTGGTGTACCTCCCTTATCTTTTTCCCTCAGCATCTGCTCTGCCGAGGAGGTATGCCTGTTCCAGCATCTCCTGCAAGGCTCTGATGCTGATTTCAGGGAAGTCTTCGCTGTCGTTGTTTCTCTCGTCTATGCCGCCTCTGCACTCAATGCTGTAGCTTGCGGTCATTGCTATCTTTTCAAGGGCTTTCTCTGTTTTTCTGCTTATCTTTTTCATGGTGGTTTACCTCCGTTTTGTTTTGGTAGCTGTATATTAACTCTTTCGGAGGTATTTATCAATACCACTATCACACAATCATCCGGCAGGGTAATTGTGTAATAGTGGTGATATTTTCGTATTCAATTTTCAGAGGCTATGATTGAAAAATGCCGCCCGGAATGGTATAATCAGACTATAATTTTCTGTCCACGTTGCGGTGGATTATTTCAATTATCTTTTCTATCTCATCATCGCTGATACCGATATTTTGCAAACTTTCCCGTGTTCCGCAATCGCTGCAAATAGGGGTCTCATTATCCGTCCTTGATATTGCCGGGTGTCCTTGATAGGCGGTGCCGCATATCGGGCAAATCCTTATTTTAATCTCAGTTGTTTCCATAGTATTTTCTTCATCCTTTCTACCGTTCCGGTAAGTATCTTCGTATCAAAGCCAAATTCCTTATAACCCTTCATGCAGGTGGTGAGGTAATAGTTTGTCGGCAGTCCGACCCTGCGCCCCTCAGTCATTATGTAGGCAAAGCAGTGCAGTTTCTTTGTTGTCTCCTCGTCAAGCAGATTGACCTTGAGGGTGTAATCGTACTTGTAATAAAATCTTGGATAACCCTCGTAGCGGTCGAGTGCCGCTTCATCCTCCGGGGTTACCTCCCAGACTGCGACCGGAACCTTGCTGCCGATTTTCGGCTCGATTGTCAGGTAGTAGCCTGAACCGCTGCCTCTGAAATAAAGGATATTGTGTTCAAGCATTGCTGTGCCGATAGGCTTTGCTCCGGGGCATCTTCTCATCATCTGCTCCACATTCAGGTTGCTGCCGTAGGCAATGTAATAGCGTTTCTTTTCGTTCATGGTGATTACTTCCTTTCCGAAGGAATACCCTTCTACCACCTTAAGACCGCCGTCCGTGGCGGTCAGGGGGCAGGAGGCTGTTCCTTAAGCTCTGCCGTGTCTGAAGGCTGTGTCGCCGTCAAGGTTTCTTGTAAGGATGTCCCTTGCTGTGGCGAATTCCTCTCCGATGAATCCCAGGCGGAGGAGCCAGGTTCTCATTGCGTATTTAGGATTTTCTTTCTGCTGTTCTCTGGGGCTTGCCGTTCTTACCTCCTTTGCCATCTCGCTGAGTGCAAGGCAAAGCTGAATGTAGCTTTTGAGCTGTCCTGCGTGGAGTCCATTCTGCTTGCCTCCGCTCGGTGCATCGAATTGAAAAAGTCTGAATTCAACCGTGCCTTTTGTAAAGGTTGCGTGGAGGTTGAGCATATGGTAGCGGCTGTCGTTGTAGTGGTGGCTTCTGCCGTAGTCTGCGCCGTTACCCTCGTACCAGATGTCTGCAAGCTGACTCATCGTTTTCGGCTTTTTGCTGTTGAGCTTTGCGAGGAAATTCGGATTGACCGTTCTGCAGTAGCGGCTCATTCTGCCTTCGTTTATTTTCAGGGCCGTTGCGATCAGCCTTTCGTGGCTTGCCATTAGGTTTGCAAGATTTCTGAGGGTCTGTGCTGTGTGACCGTTTGCTCCGATGTGAATGTGTACTCCGCATCCTCTTGTCGCATCGCTTTTCGCTCCTGCCTTACGAAGCCTTCTTACCAGCTCCTGCAAAAGTTCAATGTCGCTGTAGTAAAGGATCGGGGGTTACCAGTTCGCACTTTTCGCTGTCGGGTCCGCTTATGCTGACATCCTTCTGGAATTTCCACTCTCTGCCGTCTGCATCCCATGCTGACCAGGTGCAGTATCCGTTGCGGCTTGCTGTGCTTTGGTATCTTCTTGTTCCGAAGAACTCTGCGGCGGTCTTTGCGGCCTTTTCTCTGGTGATGCTGTTCATCTCTATCTCCACCCCGATCGTCTGCTTTTTCATTTCCTCTATCTGTCTTGCAACCTTAGTATTCATGGTGGTTTCCTCCGTTTTTTTAGTTTCGTTTGTCTCGCCTGCCGGCTCGGTCGGCACTTCTGCCTTCGGCAGAGGTGTCCACCGGGCACCCGTGCCCTTTCGGTATGTGTATATTAACTCTAATCGCACACTATATCAAGCAATATTTGAGATGTATATCTACCAATCATAAGGGCTGTTTTTCGGAGGAAGTTGTGTATATTATGACGGTTTAACGGAGTTTTTCTACCTCGTCAACTCCATAAACCACATTCAGTCCGCAGCCGTTGTCCCACTTTACCAAAAGGCTGGCAGCATCATCAACACCCTGCACAGTCCCCTTGGTTCCAATGGGAAGGGCTTGGCAGTCATCCATTTTTCGGAGAATTACTCTTGTGCCGACAGGGTACTGCTGTTTCAGTTTTTCGATTATCTCTCTGCCCGGATATTTCATTCCTGCTCACCGTCCTTTCCGGCTTTGAATGCTGACGAGCCGCTGAGATTGCGGAGCAGGATTTTTCTTTCCGCTTTGTAATCCGTTCCGATAAATCCTAATCTTAAGAGTAAACACCGGAAAGCATATTTTTCGTTATCCACTTCTTTTTCCTTCGATGTTACTCGCTTGGCTTCTTTTGTCATTTTGCAGAGTGCCGTGACAAAATGCGTATAAGCCATCGCTTCATCAATGCTGACCTCTCCGAACCGGGGAAAACAAATCGTTTTGCTTTCCTTATTGATCTCAAAGCCCAGATCATCCACTCCGAGTGCCTTTTTTATTAAACTGCCCTTTGCGTCAAGGAGCTTTGTCAGGTTTCCGACCGCCACGCTTTCCAGCGGCAGTGTTATCGTCAGGTTTATGCTTTCGCACGATTGGTCCTCTGTGGGCTTGTGTTCCGTTGTTTGAGCTTTTTCGGATAATTCCTCGGCTTCACTTTCAGCCGCCGTGTCGGGCATTTCTGTGGCGATCTCCGGGGCTTCCGGTGCTGTTCCTTCAAATCCCCTCTGTGCAAGATGCTCCAGAAGATTTTCGATTTCCTCACTGTCGGCTCTGTCGTCAAACTCCAGTACTCCGTCCTTCGTTACGGTAAAGTAGCTGATTTCGTAAGCACAGGTCGGCATGAATTTGTACACCGCTTCTGCTCCGGTTATTTCGGAAATTGCTTTTACCAGTTCCTTGCGTTCTGCTCCTGTTCTGTTGAATTCGATCCTCATTTTGGGTACCTCCTCTTTTTTGGTAAGTACATATATCACTCTTTTTCTCCTGAAAGTCAACAGCAACTGCAAAGATAAAAGGAAATCTACATAGTACACAAATCAGGGAAAAATATGTACATCAACCTGTACACCCTGTTTTTTTACAGTTGTCTATGACATACTTCGTACCTTTGGACTTGCCATCCCAGAAGGCAATTACAACATCTGCATATTCGATGATTTGCGGATTTCTTTTTAGCGGAGCACCTCTGCCGTATCTGCTGTATTCCGGCAAAAACATTGATTTTTATCGGTTCATAAATCATCTGATGTTCTCATCTACAGCCCATTTGATGCCGGACAAGACGAAAAACACGATCGGTTCCGAAACTCCGTTACCCCACAGCTTATACTCTGCTGAATCGCTGTGGGGATTTTGCAGCCATTTGCGTATTTGGTTATCCGTTTTCGGCTTTGTTTTCTTTCCCATAGCTTCATCGTATTCTTTGAAAATTTCCCGCCATCTTGCTATTTCCTCATCGGTAGGATCGTCTGATGCAAGATCGCTGCACCACCAATCAGGAAAGCCCTGTAATCTCGCACATTCAGTAGGAGTGAGCCTTCGCACAATGTACTCCATTTCATCATCGGTATCATTAACTGTCGGAGGGTCTTTATAGTCGCTCGCCACAAGGGTATCCGCAAATTCCTCTGATGCTCTTGTATGGAAAGATGATTTGCTTGTGCAGTAGGTCGGATGAGCGACCGCCCCCGGTCCTTTTGCTACCATTGTCGGCTCAACCTCTTCCTGAATAGAAATGGCATACTGTGCATTTTGACCCATATTGTATGTAGCCCTGTCTATACCGTAAGCAACTCCGTGTTGTTCGGTAGTATTTAGCGTATAGCCTACACCTTCTTCGGAATAGCCGTTTCCGTGATGGGACGGTCTTGTACCATTACCTTCAACAGCTACAACAGCGATACCACCTTGGTTGCATGAGGGATTACCGCCGTTTCTGTCAATGGTTCTGCTCGTTTCAGCTTTATAAAACCCGCTGTTAGGGTTGTCGCTTTTCATAGCGTTGCTGTCTTTTGAGCAGATACTGTAGGCTTCTACTACCGCTATCCCACCCTGATTGGCATCGGGAGGAATGCCACCCGTATCAATGGTTCTTGCCGTTGAAGTTTCATACACATTCTGTCGGGCGTTTTTCGTACCCTCGGAGGTAAAGCGGACATCGTAGGTTTTCTCCACCACGAAGGGCTGATTGTTGCCGCCCATACCATAGGTGGCGCTTACCGTTGGTGCTACATCCTTAAGGACTTTATATCTTGTGTCTTGACTGTGGTTATCTATTACTGCCGCCGGAACAACTCCTGCACGAAGCGTGGGAGATTTTTCTTTCTCATAACCGATAGATCGGCTCTTTGCAGAGTGTTCCGTACAAAAGCCGGCTGATCCCATTACCACAGGGGGATGATGAGCTTCGGCACGGAGGGTACAAGTCTTTTCCTCTGTCACATCCATTCGCTCACCGCCCTGATCATTCAGAACTATCGCACCGTTCCGTCCTGTTGACATTCCGCAGTTTATTCTGAGCGTAGCCGCTTTGTCAGATACAGCAGCGTTATATCCGTCTATCCCGATGCCTGACGCTCCAGTGCTTTTCGTAATACTTCGGGCAGTTGCTTGCCACGACTTGAAGCTCTCCGCAGAATACCGAGACAAGCCTTCGGACTCAAATAATATTTTTCCGGCACTCGTGCCATCAAAATCTGCGACAAGGTAGATGCGTTTTCTTCTCTGGGGAATTCCCCAGTATTGAGAGTCAAATACCCTCCATGCGACTGAGAAATCATCTCCCAAAATCTCTCCGGCGTTGTGCCATTTCGCAAGTCGAGGAATATGAACTTCACTGTCTTTGATTTTACAGAAACTTTCGAGAACCGCCCGGAAGTCCTCTCCTTTGTTGGAGGAGAAGGCTCCGCAGTTATGGACAATGATTCCATTTGCTTCATATGTGTTATCCTCCAGTACACTTAAGTTATAAACTGTTTTCTTTTCGTTGATTATCTCCACCGATTTTACGGGCTGCCAGATAATATTTTCATCCCTATAGCTTTTTTGGGATTTATTTGTCAGGGTTGCATAAATGCAGTAGTTAGGATGGTTTGCCTTTATTTCCCGTCCCTGTATCATTCCGTTACTCGGATAACGTATTGAAATATTCGATGCAACTCTATATACATTCCTTAATAATCTGCATATTCCATATGCCAATTCACGGCTTGCTGTACCCGCACTCAATTCCGTACAATTATGTCTGTTCCGAATATAACCGTCTCCGGCAATATAACCGTCAAGTACAGCCTTTTGCAGATGATATGGAAGCTTAAAGACAAATGATGGAACTCTCTTATTTCCTGCTCCTCTGCCTGCATCTGAAATAAGTGTATAAAACTCGTGCGAGGTAAAACAGAAATTTGTTGCTGTTGGATGCGGTTTGTTTTCATAGATATCATAAGGAAGATTTCTAAATACTTCTCTCACAATAGGTTCCTTACCTTTTCCAATGCTAAAAAACATTCGGGGATTGCATTTTGACAAGTCCACACTTCCGTCAGCTATCCAGCGACCTATTGCCCACGCTTCTGCATCAGTTATAAAATCATCAGGCAAAGTTGGTCGGTCGATACTGTACCCAACAAGATATTCCTTTGTCAGTTCTCCGGCAGATACCCATTCCGGCTCTGATATTCTTTCTATAGATTTTTTCTTATATAATTTCTTTCTGACCAGTATAGGGTGGTTAGAGGTAACAATAATATCTTCTCCACCGCTTATTGAAAGCTTTATTACTATTTTCTTTTTGTTTTGATGCACCTTAACCACAGGGCAGTATCTCCCTTTGTGGGTTTTCACTTTATCGCCGATACTGATATCGGATATTCGCTTATATCCGTTTTCACAGGTTACAAGAGTATCTGCATCAAAGCATACATTTTCCCAGACTGCATATCTTGGGTATTTGCTGTTTGTTGCTTCACGCATTTCCTCTATGATTCTTATCGCCTGATAAAACAGACCGCTTCGTGAGCCTTCAAGTCCGGTTCTCTTGCCTGCGATACTCATGTCCTGACAGGGCGACCCAAATGTAATAATATCCACAGGCGGCAGGTTAGCACCGTTCAGCTTATTTACATCTCCGTAGTGCTTTACCTCCGGCAGCCGCTTTTCCGTCACACGGATGGGAAAAGACTCAATTTCAGAATTCCAGACAGGCTTTATCCCAGCAAGGATGCTGCCCAATTCAAAACCCCCGGAGCCTGAAAACAGACTTCCGAGGGTCAGTTCTTTTTTATTCACTTGCATCCACCTCTTTTACAAGGTTGTTATATGAAATCTTCTCACCGTCACGAATGACATACACATCCGATGAATCGTTATTCTTATACTGAAGATATCTGACTACTGCTACGTCAACGAATTTTGGCTCAAGCTCTATGCCGTAACAGGTACGGTCGATCTGCTCACAGGCAATCAGTGTTGTGGCAGAGCCTAAAAATCCATCAAGTACAAGACCGTTTGTCTGCGTACATTGTTTGATAAGATACACGATAAGCGGCACAGGCTTGCTTGATGGGTGCGAGAACCCTTCCTTTTCGGAATCCTTAATACCGTCAAACTCAAACACGGCGGTCTGCTTTTGGTCGCCGTACCAGATATGCTTGCCGTCCTTTCTCCAGCCCCAGATGATAGGTTCCATGTTGAATTTCCAGTCGGTACGCATGAAAGGCGCTCTCGGCTTCTTCCAGATCAGCCCTGCACCGACCTTGAAGCCTGCATCTTCAAAAGCATCGTAAAATACACGGGTTTTCATGGTGGCATAGAACTCATAGATTGACGCATCCTTTGCCATGGCGTTTTTGAAGTTTGTAAATGCTTTCATCAAAAACTCGTAAGCCGCCTTGTCGTCAAGATTATCATTGGCAATTCTGCCCGACTTGTTCTGAAGATTGACAAAATACGGGGCATCGGTGCAGACAAGATTGACCTTCGTATCACTGAGCAGACGCTTGTATGTTTCGGGATCTGTGCTGTCGCCGCAGATAACGGTGTGTCTGCCGATGTGCCATACATCTCCCGTTTTGGAGAAACACGGCTTTTCAAGCTCCGCATCCACATCGAAGTTATCTTCCTCACCCTCTGTATCTGTTTCAAACAGGTCAGCAAGTTCGCTTTCATTAAACCCTGTCATCCCGACATCAAAGCCCATTTCCTGTAAGGATGCCATTTCTACTTTCAGAAGTTCATCATCCCATCCGGCATCAAGCGACATTCGATTATCTGCAAGGATATACGCTTTCTTCTGTGCTTCGGATAAATGCTCCACGAATACACACGGTACTTCCTTGATGCCTTCTTCCTTTGCTGCAGCAATTCTCCCATGTCCGGCAAGGACGTTATATTCACGGTCGATAAGCACAGGATTGACAAAACCAAATTCACGCAGGCTTGAACGCAGTTTTGTTATCTGTTCGGGTGAGTGTGTTCGTGCGTTGTTCACATAGGGTATCAGCTTATTGATGTCAACAAGCTGCATTTGTGTAGTAGTGATCATCTGATCAGCCCCCATTCCGCAAACTTCTCAAAGCCGCCCAGATCGTGTATGTATTTTCTCGCAATCTCCACGATGTCGGCGTAGGTCTTGCCATCAACAGTATCATCACCGATGGCACAGCTAATCTCAACAGGTCTGCCAAGAGCCTGTGCTTCGAGGAAAGCGTAGATATTTACGCTGACATCCGCTTTTGACAAATCCTTACCGTGCAGACCGCCGCCTGTAACACTGTCGCCCATATCACTGCCGAGCTTGCGGTTCGTAGCACCACAGTCAACATCACTGCCGCCTGTCCAGTCACCGAGGGGATTTATCTCAGCCGCCGGGAACATCTTGCGGAGATTTTCTGTATTTGCATTGCTCTGGCAGATTACAAGACGGTCGCCGTCAAGGATGTATTTTCCATCCTCGCCGAAAGCGAAATAAAACTGTTTAGCAATCTCAGTCAATCGCTCCTGTTCACCTGTCACAGGCACACCTTTGAATATGCCGTTGTCTCCGCAGCGGATACGACCATGCTGGTTCTCTGCAAGAATGGGATTCTGCTTTACCTCCAGATAATCTGTCATCAGATCGGGTGCAAGACGCTTTACGATTTTTGCTATTTCTCCGCTATCGAAATGCACAGATGTTTCTGCCATAATATTGCAAACACCGTGTCCGAGCAGAACCTCTACTGCTATTCGAGGATTCTTTTCCTTCGCATAAGCCAGATCAACTATCGCTCCGGCAATTCTGTCCGCCACTTTATCAACATGGGCGGGATTTACTCGTTCATACATTTTTTCTTCCTCCTCATCCGAATTTCCGTTTCAGGAACTTTTTCAGTCCCTTACGGGTGTCAAATATTTTTTGTTTTGCTGCCCACATCGGAGCAGATTGATAGTGTATTATCGTATCATTTTTCTCTTGATACCATTTCCTGCGCCGCATCACTTTCCCTCCCTTGCACGGAGCAGCTTCTCCATCGGATCATCGAGCGCACCGCTGTCAATATCCACAGTACAGTTCTCTTTAACAACCTGGTATATTTGCAGCCACATCTGCTGAGCCTGTTTTAGATAGCTGTGGCTCATTGATACGAATGGGCTTTGCACCACCGATGTTGTTACTGTTGGATGCTTGCCGACAAGACCATATCTCGTTATAGCTTCTTCACACTGCATCCATCTTGCCGCACACATCGAATATTGTTCAACGAGCAGAGGGTTCACAAATATATCGCAGCCTAACTTTCCAAGCCATCTGCACATTTTTGTGTATATCTCGTCAGCACCGAGCGGTTTTCCGTCACGCTGCATTGCCGAGAGATAATCGCTCGGCTTCGGCATATCGACACCTTCGATATTTTCAGGGATATCAAGCCGCCTTAAAGGGTGGTTTCCGGGATTGCCGGCATCCGGTTTTTCTTTCAGTGCTTTAGGCTTGCGCCCTGCACCCGGTCTTGCACCGCCACGATTGGTTCCGTCTTTTGCCATTGCTTCTGGCACCTCCTTCCGGAAAAAATTTAAAAATCAAACGATGTTTGAAAAATAATCAAACCCCGATTGAAAAATTGCAGCAAAAAAGCCTGATTGCGTTCGGGCTGATGTGTTTGAATTCTGTTTGATTATTGGGGATTTATGGGGCTTTTCAGATTAAATTGCCGTTGAGAAAAAATTTTATAGAATATTAGGGCATATACCCTCTTTGAATTTGCGATTTTTATACGCGAAGGGGGCGCCCGTTCTTGTAAAAGTCAATTTTTAGAGATTTTGACCACCCCGTGTGGGCTGCTTTTGTGCATTATGCCAGTAGTCACCTCTGAGGGCGTGAATCCGTGAGTGGCACGATTGGCACACGCTCATGAGGTTGTCAAAGTCATTCGTACCGCCTTCACCGAGCGGCTTGATATGGTGGATGTGTTCGACAGGAGTAAGCGTTCCGTTCTCAAAGCACACCTCACAGAACGGGTGCAGCTTGACATACCTTGCACGAACTTTCTGCCAGGCATAACCGTAGCGGTCGGCTTTATTATATTTTCTGCCGTACTTTTCGTACTGTCTGTTAGCCACGGTTTTATGCTCCTCACAATACGCACCATCCGTCAGCTTTGGACAGCCGGGATAACAACACGGCTTCTTCGGTTTCTTCGGCATAAGACTTCACCTCCTGTTTTCAGGCATAGAAAAAGCCCTTACGGGATTTTTCGTCCCATGAAGGCTTGTTTCTATTTATTTTTCTACGATACTATATTAACACATTTCATACTGTTAAACAATGTTATTTACTGTCATCTTTTCGAGGCAACTTAATATTTTTAAGTGCATCCCGATGCAGTCGATAAACGCTCTCAATACTGTAACCCAATTCAACAGCAATCTGTTCCCAAGTTTTGAAACACAGATAACGAAGTTCAAGGAGTGTCTGAAGTTCGGGATTTTTAACTTTCTTGATAACCGATACCATCTCCGCTTTCAGATCTACAAGGCTGTCGATGTCTGCATTGATTTCATTTTCTAAATCGACCATCTTTACAATGATGTCTTCCATACGGTGTTTGTTAGGTGTTGCACTTCCCGGCATATCACTGAGAGTAGCCGTTGCTTTTGTAGCAAGCTCACGAAGGTT
>CANPXK010000022.1 GCA_947585965.1 uncultured Clostridia bacterium | reverse complement strand
AACGATATGCATAAAATACATTTTTTTATAAAAAAATCATTGGCTTTTTGTCTTTTTTGTGATAAACTAATAAAAAGGATATTCTAACGCGGGGACCATTGTACAATAAACCCAAAGGTCGGAATACGACCGATGGGTTTTAGGTTTGCACTCTTCCGTTGTGTTTATCCGACAGTCAGAGAAAAAATTTATAAGAGTGTGGTGTATTTATGGAAACAACAGCTACAATTCTGCAATTAACCAGAGGATTGCTTATTCTTACCCCGGCAAAATATGATAAACCCGAGGGCAGCGGTTTTGCAGTAAAAAACAAAAGGCCGTCTATGGCTTCAACTTTTTCCGTCCCCCAGATCTTTGAACTGAATGAATCTCTTAAAGATCACCCCTATGAAAAAGGCGACGAGCTTGCAGCTTTCGTTAAGAGGTGTGCAGAAAGCGCAAGCATAGTGCTTGGCGATGTTTTTATATGCATAGAGGATGAGGATGTGCTTATCACTAAGGAGTATAAACATCCTGCCGCAAAGGAAAAGCTCCTCCCGACATTTGCGAGGGTGGAGGCAGAAAAATTGCTCCATCAAGAGGTTGAAAAGTATACTATACTCAATTTTGAGTATGGTCAACAGTATGGTAAAGCAAGCAAGAATGATGAAATATCGGCTTCCCTTTTCGCTATCAAAACGGAGCTTCTCACAAACCTGAGAGCTTTCTTTGCCGCAGAGGGTGTGAATGTTGTAAAAATAGTACCGCCTATAGCAGGTATGCTTTATACATCGAAAGCAGATATAAACTCGGCAACCAGAGCCGTGGCTGTTATAAGTATGGATTTTGTTGCAACCCGTATCGTATTGCTGCATAACGGTGCGCCTGTTTTCCAGCAGTCGTCGGCGAGCGTTCTTGAAGATATAGCAGAGCTGTTCTCGCTGGAGTTTGGTATGAGCAAGCTCGGTGCTATTGAGCTTATACGTCAGGAAGGCTTGGGTATATGCGAGAAGTGCAAGTCTGCAAATACACGCAAGCAGACGATGATGATGCTTGATACGGCGGCTTCTGAGGTTATGAGGAATATTCAGCTTGTAATGTCACAGAAGCGTCTTGATATTGATGAGATCGTTCTTGTTGATGCTTTGGCGAAGCTTCCGAATATTGTAAACTATTGCCGTCAGATCGGACTTACGGCTCCTTTTGAAAATGTAACGAGATTGTTCTCCGGCGCATCGCTTCCTCCGAATGCAGATTCTGCGGCTGCCGAGAAGAATTATGATGCGACATCATTTATAACACTGAACGGTCTTTTGACAATGCCGCCGTCAGAAGCAAACCTTTTGATGGGTGAAACGAATATACTCACGGCTATGGCAAATGACAATACCTCAAAGATCGGTAAGCTTGTAGCAACCGGTATCGGTGTGGCTGCGGCTATATGGATGATTGCCGTACTCGGATGGTGGGGGGCTCTTTATATGCGTGAAAGCAATGATAACAAAGAGCTTAACAACGTCAATTACGCTCCGGCTAAGCAGCTGATAAGCGAAGAGAAACAGTGGACGGAGGCACTTGCTAACGTTGAAACAAACCTTGAAATGCTTCCCGATACGAGTCTGAAGTCGGCTGATGTAGCTACGGAATTTTTCTCTCAGGTAAGGGATAAGGTTGCATCCTGTACGGATTTTGATATAGACAGTACAAAACATACGGTGGTGACAAGTGTTGATCTTGATAAATATGATGATTTCATCAAATTCAAGAATGAGCTTATAGACACCGGCTATTTCAAGCTTCAGGACTCGATAGATGTAAATACTGTTATCGACAGGACGGCGACCGGAACAAATCCGCTTCAGAGAATAAGAGCTGACATAATTCTTGATGTAACGGATGAAACAATTCTTGCCGCAGAGGAGGCTGCCGCAAATACCGAGGGAACCCAATCAGGCAGCGCAACCGATACGGCAGAGGGGAGTTCTCAGACAACCGGGGGCTCCGAAAGCAGCGGTGCAGCATCCGGGACAGAATCGGAAAGCAGTGCTGCCTGATATAACCTGACGGAGGTAAACTAAAATGGATAAAAAACAATCTTTTACGATTCCTAAATTTGTATGGGTAATTCTGTTTATATTGGTGGTTTGTATAATATTCCTTGTGGCTGTGCAGATACCTTTTTCCCAGAAGATAGATAAATATAATTCTGACCATGCATCGGCAGATTCACAGATAAATATGTATAAAGATTATCTTGATCGTGCCAATGAAGTTCAGGCAAAAATAAATGAGATGAAGGACGAATGTGAGAAGAAGAGTGCTGCTTTGACTATCAATGCGGATAAGACGGCAGATGATATCAGAGATATGCTTGAGGATCTCGGTTATGACCTCTCAAGTCTTACAATCAATGAAAGAAAACCTGACAGCGAGGGCAGAGTTTCCGCTACCGGAGATCCGTTGTATGTTACAACAATTAAATTTTCTTTCACAACGACCGAACAGAAATTGATTGAAACATTAAAGTATTTTGAATCCGAATCCAACGGTTCATACTTTGTAAGTAAGGTATCTGTCTCCGAGGAGCAAATGCAGGCAACGACAACTGAAGGAGAAACTGCCGCAGAGGGTTCAAAACAGACTACCGAGAGTGCCGATAAGCTTTATGAGACGACACTTGAAATACAGCTTTACTTCTTTGATATGACGAAGAATCAGGCTAATAATACATCAAGTACGTCTGCTGTTTCTTCAGCAGCATGACAGGCGTAAAAGTACGGAGAGATTCTGATGCAGCCGTTTAGTTATTTGATTTCGCCTGTTGGAATGATATGGGTGATATTATGTTTGCCGCTCGGTTTTGCTTTGACTGCCGTGGGTTACCACATTATTAATCGCATACCCGCCAAATGGTTATGCGATTATAATGAGACCCCGTCCGAGGATCTGTTGACCGGCAAAAGGGTAAGATATCTGCCGTCGGGAATAGCAGTTTCTTTGTTGATGACGGCTTGTCTTGTTCTTTGCAGACTGCAGTTCAATAAGGGCTATGATATTTATTTCTGTGTCCTTTCATTGATACTTTTCGATTGTCTGCTTATTGCGATAGCGGATATAAAATATCAGATCATACCGGATCAGTTTACGATCCTCCTGGGGATACTTGCCATAGTGATAAGCGTATATGATATAGTGCGCGGATATAACATATTACATTCCGCATGGTGGTCACCGCTTGCCGGTGCCGGTATAGGAGCAGGAACAATGCTGCTTGTGGATTTCATAGGAATGTTGATATATAAGCGCGACGGAATGGGCTTCGGAGATGTCAAGCTGTTTCTGGCAGGCGGTATCCTGACGGGTTTCCCGGGCACAGTTACGGCATTTATCATTGCGATAGTAACAGCTACAGTATTTTTTGTGGCAATAATAATCATATCAAAAATTATACACGGCGGACACTCCGCAGAACCGGGAAATGAGAACGAAGATATTGATAAGGAACAGACATCTTCTGAGGTTTTGTCTTCCGGTGAGGGTGTAAGCCTGACTGAAGCCGATGACATCGGAGAAGAGTCCGCAGCGGACGAGGATGAAGACGAGAGTATCGGGTTCGGTTCGTATCTTGCTTTCGGACCGTACCTGGTTGCGGCGTTCGCCCTATACGTGGTTTTGTTTGATCTTGTAAAATTTTTGGTACAATTATACATGAATTTATTTTAATACTTAAAATCGGGAGCTGAAATTATGAAAGCAAATCGTCTTAAAATAGGACAAATTCTTATTGATGTCGGTGCCATAACCGATGAGCAGCTTGACGATGCACTTAAAAAACAGAAGAGTGAGAGCGGAAAGCGTCTTGCGGATATTCTTGTTGAGGATGGCACGGTAACGGAGCTGCAGGTTTGTAAGGCACTCGAACAACAGCTCAGGATACCCTATGTGGATCTCGATGAGGTACAGATTCCCGAAGATATATCGGGTATCATTCCCGAGGATATAGCACAGAAGCATATGGCGATAGCAGTAGAGAAAAACGGACGTTTTCTGACTGTTGCCATGGCCGACCCGACAAACTATAACGGAATACAGGATATCGGAATTACAACAAAGATGAAGATAATGCCTGTTATTGCGGAGGGTACAAAGATAGGAAATAAGTTCCGTGAAATGTATGCCGCAAAAAAGGCGATTGATGATGCGAAGGAATTCCTTGAGTCAAAGAGCGGAGGAAAGTCAAAGGCAGAGCTTGAGGCCGAGGCTGCGGCTGCTCAGGATGCATCAGCAAACGACCAGCCGATTATACGTTTTGTAAACAGTATGATTGAGGAAGCGATTTTTTCCAAAGCATCCGATATTCATATAGAGCCTATGGAGACCTGTCTCAGAATCAGGTTCCGTATAGACGGTAAGCTGCAGATATATATGGAAACCGCTTCTGAGCTCATACCTTCGGTAACGTCACGTATCAAGTTCATAGGAAATATGAATATAGCGGAAAAACGTATACCTCAGGACGGTCGTATCAAATACCGTGTCGGCGGACAGGATATAGATTTCCGTATTTCCGTTCTTCCGTGTATGTTTGGCGAGAAGATAGTTATGCGTATTACGACCTCACTCGGAATGGAACTCAGAAAGGATAATATCGGATTCCTTCCCGAAAATCTTGAAAAGTTTGATCATCTCGTAAAGAGCCACAGAGGTATTATCCTTGTAACCGGTGCTACCGGTTCGGGTAAATCGACAACGCTTTATACCGCATTGCATGAGGTGATGGGTGAGGACATAAACATAATTACGGTTGAAGACCCTGTAGAAATGATACAGCAAGGTATAACACAGGTACAGACAAACGAGAAGGCAGGTCTTACCTTTGCGGCAGCCCTGAGAAGTATTCTTCGTCAGGATCCCGATATTATAATGATCGGTGAGATTCGTGACGGCGAAACAGCAGGTATAGCTGTGCAGGCAGCTATCACGGGACACCTTGTTCTTTCAACACTTCATACCTATGACGCACCGAGTTCCGTTGCACGTCTTGTGGATATGGGAATTGAGCCGTATATGGTGTCTTCCGCACTCTTGGGAATTATAGCACAGAAGCTTGCAAGAAGACTTTGTACGAACTGTAAGGAGGCATACAACCCGGATCTGAACCAGCGTATAGGTCTGGGACTTGATGAAAAAGAGGAGATAACACTTTATCGTCCTGTAGGTTGTGAAAAATGCAATATGAAGGGATATAAGGGACGTATCGCCGTTCATGAGGTTATGCTCCTGACAACAACGCTGAAAAGGGCAATTACACAGGGAGTCAGTACAGATGAACTGAGAGATATGGCAATCGAGGAAGGTATGATACCGATGAAGGAGAATGTCAGAAGAGATGTACTCCAGGGTCTTACCTCCTATGAGGAATATATTGACATGACGATCTCAAATGATTGATGAGATCAGCATATAAAAAGTGTTTCGGCACAAATTCTATACACAGAATGGGGTAGATTATAATGGATTTTTATAGCCTTGTAAAAGAAGCCGTCGGTAAGGGCGCATCCGATATACATATAGCATCGGGAAATCACCCGGCATACCGTTTGCATGGCAATGCGTTTTTTACAAATGACCCGGCATTGAAAGAGGCTGAGGTTACGGCAATTATCAAAGCGGTTCTCAACCAGTCCAGGTTTGAAACCTTTCTTGCAACAGGTGAGGCGGATGCCGCTGTAGAAATAGGGGAGTGCGGACGTTTCAGAGCAAATGCATTCAGACAGCGTAACGGTACATCACTTGTACTTCGTGTAATAAACAGCGTTGTTCCCGAGCTTTCGACCCTGAATCTTCCAAATTCAATAAGAAAGACACTTGACCTTAATTCGGGACTTGTTCTTATGTGCGGACCTACCGGTTCAGGTAAGTCAACAACTCTTGCAGCCCTTATAAATGAAATAAATAAATATAAGAGTAAGCATATTATCACTATTGAGGATCCTGTTGAGTTTTTGCACACACCGAAACGCTGTATTATAAATCAGAGGGAAATAGGTCTTGACAGTCGTTCGTATCCTATGGCGCTGAGAGCTGCAATGCGTGAGGATCCGGATATAATACTTGTCGGAGAAATGCGTGACCGTGAGTCCATTCAGATAGCACTTACGGCAACTGAAACAGGTCACCTTGTATTCTCAACGGTTCATACTGAGGGTGCGGCAAAGACTATTGACCGTCTTGTAGATATCTTCCCGCCGGATCAGCAGCAGCAGATCAGGGTACAGCTTTCCACTTCACTTAAGGCTGTTATTTCACAAAGACTTCTCCCCAGAGCAACAGGAGGACGTATTGCGGCATTTGAAATAATGTTTGTTACCGGTGCTATCAGTAACCTTATCCGTGAGAATAAGGTAGCTAATATACAGCAGTCCATACAGCTCGGACAGCAGTACGGCATGATAACCATGAGCAAGAGTATAGACAATCTCCTTGCACAGGGACTTATAACGGAGCAGGTTGCAAAGGCATGGAACTTTGATATAGGCGACACTGATGCCAGAAGATAAGGGGTGAGTTGTCTTGAAATATAAATACGTGGCGATGAATGCCAGAAATCAGAAAAAAGAGGGTGCGGTTGAGGCAGATACACAAAGTCAGGCTGTAGCGATGCTTCGTGAAAAAGGACTTATCGTTCAGGATATTAAAGAAGCAGCAGGCTCGGATGTCCCGACAAGTATATGGCAGATGGACATGAGCGGTGACGTTCATAACAAAAAGATTAAGAAAAAAGTCCTGCTTATGCTCTTCAATCAGCTCGGCATGATGATGAAGGCAGGTATTAACCTTTCAATGTCAATGCAGATTATGATTGATTCCGAAAAGGATGCCGCAATGCAGAAAATACTTCGTGAAATCAATGAGAATCTGTATAACGGTTTTACTCTTTCCCAATCCATGAAAAACTTTGTCGGTTTCCCCGGTGTTTATATAAGTATTATTGAAGCGGGTGAGGCGAACGGTCGTCTGGATTCGGCTTTCCAGCAGTGTGCGCTTATCTGTAAGAAGGATATCGCACTTTCCGGTAAACTAAGAAGTGCTTTTACATATCCTATCTTCCTTATCGTTCTCGTTATTGCACTTATCATAATTCTCTGCGGATTCGTTCTCCCGACCTTTAAGGATACATACGGCTCCTTCGGAGCAGAGTTGCCGGGACTGACTCTTGCACTTATGTCATTCTCGGATGTTCTTATAGGTTATTGGTGGCTTATCATTATCTTTGTTGTGGTTATTGCTGTTGCAATAATAACCCTCAAGAAGAATAATGCGGATTTCCAGATGTTCTTGGCAAAGCTGTCCCTGAAGGTTCCTCTCATAGGTCCCATAATACGCCAGACTTCACTTGCACGTTTCTGTCGTCTTATGTCGACTCTTACCGAGGCAGGTATACCTATTCACAGGGCAATGGGTCTTGCACGCGATGCTGTTCCTAATATCCATGTTAAGCAGCAGATTCAGGAAGTTATTGACGATGTACAGATAGGTGTAACGATAAATGAAGCAATGGGTAAACATCCCGTCTTCGACCCCATTCTTGTGTCGATGGTTCGTGTCGGTGAGGAATCCGGTATGCTTGGCGATTCACTGTTCAAAATGGCTGAGCTTTTTGAAGAGCAGAGTGATGAATCAACTCAGAAACTTACAGATGCAATGACACCTATTATGACCGTTGTAATCGGTGTAGTTGTTGGTACAGTTGTTGTAGCTATGATTCTTCCGATGTTCGGTATTTATAGCGTAATTGGCGATGCAACCGGAACGGCAACATAATTTATTTGGTGTTGTATTTTGTAGAAATACGCAAACTTTATGTAGCTTTCGGTACATTGGCGAATGACTGTCAATGTACCGTTTGCTTGTTGCCACTATGAATATAACTAAATTGTGGTGCAAAATTTTGTTTAATTTATCCCTGAAAATTATGTTGAAATTCCCAAAATCTATAGTATAATTAAAGTGTATATTTGTGTTGCCTATTATTGAGAAATGCTTGATGGAATACAGTACACAGGAGGTTTACTTCAATGAAAAGAAGATTATTATATAAGAATAAATTCAGGTCTAAAAAGGGTATGACACTTGTTGAAATACTTGTCGGTGTTGCCATAATCGTTATTGTATTTGCTTCAACGCTTGGTGCATTGGTAAACGGATATTCCACTACTTTATACAATTCGGATCATAATAAAGAGGATCTGCTGAACTCCTCTGTCAATGAGATTATTTTCAATACATTCAAATGTATGCAGATTACCGACACAGAGGAAGCGGTGGATGTTATTGATCAGATAGATGCTATCCAGAGCTCCGGTGATCTCTCGGGAGATGATTATGCAACGGCGCTGATTGTAGCTATAAACAACAATGTAGACGGTGCGGTATTTGTGCCTCCGGAGTATTCCGGCGGTGAGTATAAGCCTGCTTTCGTTGACGATGTGATATTCCAGTATACTATAGTTCCTGATGTAAGCCCGGTTCTTGAGGATCCCACTCCCGGAACCGATGACTATAATAAAATTACAGGCTTCAGAATATTGACAAGCTTTGAAACGGCAAAAGGTACGTCTGTAAGCGAAAGCTTTATCCCATATACAGGTTGAGGTGAGAGAATATGAGAAAATTAAGAAGCAGGAAAGGTGTTACACTCGTTGAGCTTGTTGTAACCGTTGCCATTCTGGCAATTACGGCAGGAATGGGAGTAGGAATATTTGCATCTGCGATGAATAACTATTCAACAGCATCTGTTGTTGCTGTTGAGCAGGGAAAGACGGCGCAAATTGAGGAATTTATAACAAGGTTTGCAAGAGTTTGCACATCAATGTATTATGTTGATCAGGATGCACCGTCCGGTGTTGATCCGGGTGCTACAGTTGTCTTGAATCCTAATGATATAGATTCTCTCATTTTAAACATGGAGAATAAAAAAGAAATAAGCTATATGACGATTGCACCGGGATCCAAGACTTTAACGTACAGGGATGTAGTAAGGGATTATGACGGTAATCAGTTAGAGCTTCAGAATATGTCAATAAGTGGTGTTGATAGTGTTGAGTTTTCCGTTTTTAAACAAAAAGTTGAAGTAGACCCGGGAGCTACGGCTATCGCAGACGGAAGGGCTTTCCTTTATATGAGATACTCTATTAATATGGAGCGCGGATATTCTGTCAGCGGCTGTGTTCTTCTTAATAACTGTTCCAATATTACAACTAATGAAAACGATCGATTCGTGGAAGTCGGTGCAGACATTGCAAGTTTTGTTGTTGGAGACGATGATACAAAGACGAAAGGTATTCTTTTTAGAGGTGATTATGAGGAAGAAAGCTGATGTTGTTTATTGATTTAAACTTTGACGGATATTAACGGTCGGATATACTGAAAGATTAGTGCTGTTCCCGGTGTTTGACTGAGGGACAGCACTTTTGTTCTTGATATTATCCCTCTCTCGTTTATGTATGTATTTATCCGGATAAATGCAGATCGGCTGCCGCACTAAGCCTTGACTTAATGCGGCAGCCGATTGTTTATTATATCTGTATGACAGAAGGATAGAAAGTTACTGTCATTTACTGTTTTATCTCTTCCATTTCATATATCTCAAAGATGTCGCCCTCTTTGATATCACTATATTTCTCAAGGGTGATACCACATTCAAAACCCTGTGTGACTTCCTTGACACTGTCCTTGAATCTTTGGAGAGAAGCAATAACATCATCTGCTATTACAATTCCGTCACGCACAACCCGGCACTGAGCACCTCGTATAACTTTTCCGGAAAGTACATAGGAACCGGAAACAAGACCTACATTGGTGATTTTGTAGGTAAGTCTTACCTCTACCTTTCCGAGAGTATTTTCTTTGTATTTCGGTGCGAGCATACCTTTCATTGCTGCTTCTATTTCCTCAATGCAGTCGTAAATGACCCTGTACAGGCGCATATCCACACCGTTTCGCTTGGCATTATCTTCGGCAACAGGATCCGGTCGTACATTAAATCCGACAATGATTGCATTTGATGCGGTTGCAAGCATGACATCTGATTCTTTAATTGCACCTACGGCACTGTATATCACATTTACACGAACCTCTTCATTCGTCAGCTTTTCAAGAGATTGTCTTACCGCTTCGACTGAGCCTTGAACGTCAGCCTTGACTATGATCTTAAGTTCCTTCATTTCGCCCATTTTCATCTGATCGAAGAGGTTGTCAAGGGTAACCTTTGTCACAGAATTAAAGCGTTCCTCTTTCGCAGCATTACGGCGCTGTTCAACAAGCTCCCTCGCAAGACGTTCATCGGAGACAGCATTGAAAATATCTCCGCCTGTCGGTACATCATTCAGACCTGTTATCTCTACGGGAACGGAGGGACCAGCAGCTTTGACCTTGGCTCCCTTGTCGTTTGTCATTGCTCTGACACGACCAACGGCAGTTCCCGCTACAATGATATCACCTATATTAAGTGTACCGTTCTGTACGAGCATAGTTGCGACAGGACCACGTCCCTTATCAAGTCTTGCTTCTATAACCGTACCCTTTGCTGCTCTGTCAGGATTAGCCTTGAGTTCTTTCATGTCTGCAACAAGCAAAACCATTTCGAGAAGGTCATCAATACCTTCCTTTGTATGTGCGGAAACCGGGATGACCGGAACATCACCGCCCCATTCCTCGGGGACAAGCTCATGCTCCGTGAGCTGGGATTTGACACGCTCTATATCGGCACCGGGCTTATCGATCTTATTTACCGCAACGATAATTGAAACCCCCGCTGCCTTTGCATGATGGATTGCCTCTACCGTCTGTGGCATGATACCGTCATCAGCGGCTACAACAAGTATTGCAATATCTGTAACCTGTGCTCCTCTTGCACGCATGGTCGTAAACGCTTCATGTCCGGGTGTATCAAGGAAGGTGATATTTCTATCATTAATTTTGACACGGTATGCTCCTATGTGCTGTGTAATTCCGCCTGCTTCGGTGTCGGTCACATGGGCATGACGTATTGCATCGAGCAATGAGGTTTTTCCGTGGTCAACATGACCCATAACGACAACGACAGGAGCACGTTCAACAAGGTTATCGTCATCATCTTCACTGTTATCAATGATTTTTTCCTCGATTGTTTCAACAACTTCTTTTTCGACCTTTGCATGGAATTCCATAGCTGCAAGTGAAGCAGTATCAAAGTCAATAACATTACTTACACTTGCCATTACGCCGAGCATCATAAGCTTTTTTATAAGCTCCGTTGCAGTAACCTTTAACCTCAGAGCAAGTTCCCCGACGGTTATCTCATCAGGTATCTGTACGGTTATAGGTTTATTCTTGCGGTCATTGGCGATTCTGTTAAGACGTTCCTGCTCGGTTTCCTTCCGTGAATTGCGCGGCTTACCTTTCTGCTGTGAACGCTGATTTATCTTCTGCTTCTGTATGGTAGGCTCCTTATGCATTTTTTCGCTCGCGAGCCTGTCGTATTTCTCGTTGTACTTATCTATATTCACATGAGAAGCCCTGGTATTAATGACCCTGCCCCTGTTTTCATTGACCTTGCTGTCATCTTCTGTAACGGCTTCATTTTTATCAAACTGCTTTCCCGAAAGAATATGTGTTTCCTGCTTCGGTCTTGCAGTTGCCGGAGTTTTGTTTTTCTTTTGCTTCGGCTGCTTTTTGTTTGCAGGTTTGTCATTGTTTGTTTGTTTAGGATTATTTCTTTCGGTCTGTTCATTCTTAGGCTCGGTCTTATTTTCGGTTTTTGCCGTTTTTTCATGTCTATCGTTTTTCTGTGATTTGCTGTTATCGTTTCTGTTATCCTTCTTGCGGTTTTTACTCTTTTCCTGTTTATCCGATTTATCGGCTCCGGTATTTTTTGTCTTTTCGGCAGCCTCTGTTTTTTCGGGTGTTTCCGTCTTGGGTTCGTTTCCGCTTGCATAGTAATCATTAAGATTACTCATCATATTCTTCTGAGTGAAATACTCTACTATAAGATTGAGCTCTTCCTCCGCAAGATTTGCTCCCGATTTTTTGTTTACGTTCAGGTATGTTTTAAGTACCTCGGACAGTTCCTTGCTTGGTACATTCAGGTTTTTAGCTACCTCGCTGAGTTTATATTTTATCATACAATCATTCCTCCTGTCTGTTTATCCGTTACAAAGCGTTATCATTTTATCCGCAAATCCCTGATCATTTACCGAAATTATCCCGGTAAGCTTTCCGACAGAAGCTCCGAGTTCTTCCATCGGTATATCTAAAAAAACCGTCTTTACCTTGCTGTCATCCGCCGTTCTTACTATTGCTCTCTTTGTACGTTCGGACAAATTATTTGCAAGCAAAAGAAGTTTGCATTGACCGCCGTGCACAGAGTCAACGACGGCATCAAATCCGAGCGATATACGTCCCGCTCGTCGTGCAATTCCCAATAATGACAGCAGCTTATTATTCATTAATTCAATCACTCTTTCCGGACAAATCCGATAATTTCAATAATCATTGAGCAGAGGTTTCAAGCTCTTTTGTGAGCTTTTCATATACCTCATCGGGGATTTTGCATGAAAATGTTTTTTCAAGCCTTCTCGCCTTTTTTGCCTTAGCCAGACAGTCGGGACTGTTGCAGATATATGCCCCGCGTCCGGGTTTCTTTCCCGTTAGATCTACCGATATTTTACATTCCGATCCATCAGGATCGGGGGATCTGACAATTCTTATGAGCTGTTTTTTGTCTTTCATTTCGCCGCAGCTCACACACTTTCTCATTGGTATTTTTTTCTGGTGCAACTTCAATATTTCCTTTCATAAAAAGTCCTGAAAATTTTTCCGGACAGAATTACAGTCGGGACAATCACTTATTTTTCCGTTTCTTGATTATCGACGGTATTCTCAGCAGCATCGACAATTTCTTCTTCCTGTCCGGCTTCGCTTTCGACATTATCGCCGGAAGCAATATCCTCATCATTGAGTCCGTCACCGATATATTCTTCCTTGTCGTCCTCATCATCGTCCTCGCCAAAGAAGCCGCTTTCGGGTCTTATATCAATCTTCCAACCGGTAAGCTTTGCGGCAAGACGGACGTTCTGTCCCTTATTTCCTATTGCAAGCGAGAGCTGATTATCCGGAACGGTTGCTTTGCAGATCTTTTCTCCGTTCGGATCAATGACAACATCAAGAACCTCGGCGGGGGAGAGGGCTTTTTTAATAAACTCAACAGGATCTTCGCTGTATTCTATAATGTCAATTTTCTCTCCGCAGAGCTGCCCTACGATGGTTCCGACTCTCTGCCCTTTGGGACCAATGCAGGCACCCACAGCGTCAACTTCGGGATCAGTGCTGAGAACGGCAATTTTTGTTCTCGAACCCGGCTCTCTCGAAATATATTTTATTTGCACAACACCGTCAAATATCTCCGGAACCTCTTCTTCAAAGAGTCTCTTTACAAAATCTGCCTTGGTTCTTGAGATAATCGCTCTCGGTCCCTTGTCGCCCGATTTTATGTTGACTACGTATACCTTTATCATATCGCCGACATTAAGTACTTCACCGGGGATTTGCTCACTTTTGGGGAGTATTGCTATTGATTTTCCCACCTTAAGTGCGGCATTTCCCGTGGACGGATCAACCTGTTCAACCGTTGCCGTGACTATATCCTGTAATTTGCTCTGGTATTCCGAAAGTGCCTGTTCCTTTTCTCCGTCACGTATTCCCTGACGTATCATATTTCTTGCTGTTGAAACCGCAATTCTTCCGAAATTTTTCGGATCGAGAGGGATTCCGACCTTATCGCCCGTATTCGCAAGAGGACTTATCTTTCTTGCCTCATCGAGAGTGATTTCTCTGTTTACATCATTTACTTCTTCAACAACGGTTTTATTGAGCCGTGCTTCAAGCTTACCCGTTTCTCTGTTACACTCGACCGTAACATCATCATTACCGCCGTACGAATTTTTGCAGGCGGTAACAATTGCCTTTGTTATCTGTGTGATCATAAATTCCGTCGGAATACCTTTTTCTTTTTCTATAAGCTTAAGAGCTTCAAAAAGGTTTTCTTCCGGTTCTTTGTTTTTTTTCATTTTTCTTTCCTCCGTTAGTTAATGTTAAAATCATCCAGTTTAATATATACTGCCGCTTTCTTTTTTATTACGGTTTCACTGCCGTTTTCAAGCATCAGAGTAATCGTTTCTTTGTCATGGGAAATCAGGGTGCCTTTATATTCTCTTATGCCGTTTTCATCGGGTCTTATAAGCTTTACCATGACGGGTGTACCGAGGTACCTGTCAAAATGGCGGTCAAGAACCAATTCTCTTTCAACTCCGGGAGAGGAAACCTCGAGTATATAGTTTCCTTCGATAGGGTCAAGTCTGTCAAGCGGTGCATCTATCGCTCTTGTCACATTTTCACAATCGTCGATTGTGACTCCACTGTCACTGTCGATGAAGATTCTCAGATAATATTCCGAGCCTTCTTTGACATAGCAGACATTCCATAAAGTCAATCCCATTTTTTCCACTATCGGCTGTACAAGATCCGTAATCTCCGCAACTGTATTTCCTCTTTTTTTTGCAGTCATATTTTCCCTCCGTTCCGGTACGCTGTCAGTATAGTACTCCTCAAAAAAATATTGTGATAAATACATATATATCATGCAGCCCATTAACAGTAAAAGAGTGGGGCGTCCCCACTCTTTCACTAAGCCTACATGAATTACCACTAATATTCTACCACAAATATTCCGGATTTGCAAGTATTTTTTTGCATAAACAGGTATTAATTCATGACATATATTGATATGTAACATATTATTGACCCGGAAGTCGTAAAATTTAAGCATAAAATCAATACAGAACCAAGGTATTTCCCTTAAGACAGCAATTACATTCATAGCTTTCACTTTTATCAAGCTCCGAATCATATATACTGTATATTCGCTTTTCGGTATTTGTTTCATTGTCGGTGACAAAGTTTTGTGTTACTATATATCTGTTTTCTATACAGGTCATAAAGCTTCCGAGTTTACTTTTGTATGTAAGTTCCGCACTGCTGTTTATTATTCCCGTCACCGAGGTCTCCCTGTTATCCGACTTTACGGAGAAAACGGAGAACGGTTTTTCTTCGATTATGTACATGGTATCATTGTCCGGAATGTTAAGCTCCGCCTCTACATTAAGTGAATTTGTAAACACATCATAGCTGCATATTTTTTCTATGCCTGTTCTGAATTCCTTTGCCCTGAAAAACAGCTTATCCCCGTCTATACCCATATATCTTGCAAGAGCTTTTATATCAGCGCTTGCTATGCATTTTTTGGTTATGTTTTCAGCACCTGCCTCAAGCTGCTTTTCAAATTCTTCAAGTCTGCAAAGCCATATATTATCCCTGATATCGGCATTTATCCATCTTTGTTCCTCATAATACCCCCTTTTGATATCCTCATCGGCAAACGGGTCAAGCAGTATAAGGTATTTTTCGTCACGCACGGTCATTTGTTTTATATTGTCCGTACCGAGCTTTGCGATAAGCGGATTCTTTATAAAATGTTTTATATTGGTCTTGAGGTCATACATATAGCAAAGACATTCACACCCTGTTACCTCACTGTATCTTTTGAACATTTCACTATTGACCTCATCCGGACCCATATATATGAGTATGTGCTCACTGTCAAGGGCAGTGCAGCTTCTGAAGGCACCGGTGCATACTACCTTTCTTCTGTTCAGTTCCATTCCGCTGTTTTTGTCAATCTCAATCAGCCACATACTGTTGCTGCCGTTTTCGAGAATAAGAACAAGTGTATTCTCAAATGCGAAAAGGTGTTCCACAAAGGTAGGATCCTCAAGTGTATAATTGGTTACAAGCCGCTCCCTTCTTGTGGAGCGGTTGTACTCGAGGATAAACAGATTATTATGACCTTCTTCATTTTTCTCCTCGGCATAGTATATATATGAGGAGTTTACCTCAAAAAGTTCAATGTTTCTTTGTGAAAAAATACTTCTGATATCGACTACTGTCATTTTATTCAGCCTTCCTTTTCATGATATTTTGCTTTTTATCTTAAAGCTCGGTTAAATTTACATTATTACATTTATTTTACACCGATAATATATGCGGATTTTGGTGTAACGGGTAACAATATGCTGTAGGTTTAATTTATTAAGACAACATCTCATAAGACCCGCGTACTACTTTAAAGTATATGTTATTGTTTTGTTTTTGTCAATGTTGACTCAATAATTTTAAAAAATTTCTTTATTACCCGGGTATATCGGGAGGTAAAAAATAAACGAAACAGGGATACCTATAATAACTGGAAACTGCCGCATATTAACGGGATTACAAAAAAAATTGTAAAAACCATTGTATATTTGAATGTTTTGGTTTATAATTAGTATGTATTTTTGTACTCTTAGATGAGGAGGAATGAGCATGGATTATTATTTTATGACACTCAGTGCCATAAAAAAACTTCTCAGTGATATAGGTATGACCAAATATTCCGATGTTGTCGGAGAGTGTATCGAAAAATGGAAAAATGAGGGGGACTCTTCAGCATTTAAGAAAACCTTTGATGCAAAGGGAGCCTTTGAGAATTTTCGGATTGATACACGTATCATTCCGGATGTTGAAAAATGTTTCTGGACAGCAAATACGTTTTCCGCACTTATAGCGATGTCCGCTCAGCTTGCTTATTTTCACCAAAAGGGCATAAAACCCGAAATAGATTTTATGAGGAAAAATTTCGGTGTGGCAAATGAGATTATGATCGTGTCAAAATGTGCGGATTGCGGGAGACTCGAAGCAACACTGACTGATATTGACAGATATATATCAAAGCCTGTCATTGCAAAAAGGATAGTTGACGGAATGGAGAACGGTGACCTTGATATGCAGGTAGAAGTCCTGATGAGTGCCGGAGCAGAAGAAATAAAGCGGGAAAGAAGAAAGGCTGTAACACGTCTTGAAAACAGCGGTATACCGTATGCGGAAAGCTATGGAACGGTAAGGAACTGCCTTAAATGCGGAAAGAGAAATATAACAGAGGGAAGATTGTTAAAGAGTCTTAAGGAGAATATTTTTATACCGCTGAAAAAATAGGGATAGGTATTTTTTACTTTTATATGCTTTGTATTTCGGTAAAAAGCATTGTAAAACATATGTAATATGTGTTATACTGATAGAACGTACGGCAAGCGTATTAATAAAGAATTTATGAGGTGAGTACCAATGGGAATAAAGGCATGGTTTAACGGAAGTAACAGCAGGAGAGAGCTTAAAAGGATAAATCCTTTGGTTGATAAGGTTTTCGGGCTCGAAGAAAAGTATCAAAAATATACCGATGATCAGCTCAGAGGAGAAACAAAAAGATTTCGGGAAATGTTCAAAGATGAGGATCTGACCGATAAGAAAAGGGACGAGATACTCGATTCTATTCTCCCCGAGGCGTTTGCGGTTTGTCGTGAGGCATCGTGGCGTGTTCTCGGAATGAAACACTTCCGTGTACAGGTAATAGGCGGCATCATTCTTCATAGGGGAAGAATAAGCGAAATGAAGACAGGCGAAGGTAAAACGCTTGTGGCGACACTCCCCGCTTATCTGAATGCTCTTGCGGGTCAGGGTGTACACGTTGTAACGGTGAATGAATATCTTGCAAAGCGTGATGCCGAATGGATGGGAAAGCTTTATCGTTTTCTTGGTCTTACAGTCGGGGTGCTTCAGCATGATACATCAAATGCCGACAGAAAAGAAGCGTATAATGCGGATATTACATACGCTACGAATAACGAGCTTGGCTTCGACTATCTGCGTGACAACATGGTTGTGTATAAGGAGAATAAGGTTCAGAGGGGTCATAGCTTTGCCATTGTCGATGAGGTCGACTCAATTCTTATAGATGAGGCGAGAACACCGCTTATTATTTCCGGACAGGGGGATAAGTCCACAGAGCTTTACAGTAGGGCAAATGACCTTGCAAAGACACTCAAGAAAAAGGTTGTGGCAGAAACCGATTCAAAGGAAGACAATGACGAGAAATACGTTCAGGAGGGTATAGATTATATTGTCGATGAAAAGGCAAAGACAGCTACTCTTACCCCTGCTGGCGTAAAGAAGGCGGAGGAATTTTTCGGTATAGAAAACTTTACCGATCCCGAGAACCTTACCATACAGCACCATGTAAATCAGGCAATCAAGGCACATGGTGTTATGCACAGGGATATTGATTATGTTGTCAATGATAAGGGCGAGGTTATAATTGTTGACGAATTTACGGGTCGTTTGATGTACGGCAGACGTTACAACGAAGGTCTGCACCAGGCTATCGAGGCTAAGGAGGGTGTTAAGGTAGAAAGGGAGAGCAAGACCCTTGCGACAATAACATTCCAGAATTTCTTCCGTCTTTATAAAAAGCTCTCCGGTATGACCGGTACGGCTATGACCGAGGAAACGGAATTTTCCGAGATATACAGACTGGATGTTATCGAAATACCGACAAATAAGCCGATACAGAGAACTGACCTCCCGGATGTTATATTCAAAACGGAAAAGGGAAAATATGAATGTCTTATAAATGATATTGAAGAAGCACATAAAAACGGTCAGCCGGTGCTTGTAGGTACGATTTCCATTGATAAATCGGAGGAACTGAGCAAGCTTCTTAAGAAAAGGGGAATAAAGCATAATGTACTCAATGCGAAATTCCATGAAAAAGAGGCTGAGATAGTTGCACAGGCGGGTAAGCTTGGCGCCGTTACGATTGCTACCAATATGGCAGGTCGTGGTACTGATATAAAACTCGGCGGAAATGAGGAATTTCTTGCGAAGGATGAAATGAGAAAACTTAATTTCAGCGAGGAAATGATAAATGAGGCAACCGGCTATGCCGAAACCGATGACGAGGAGATCATAAAGGCTCGTCAGGTTTACAGGGAGCTTCTCGAAAAATATAAGAAGGAAATAGAAGTGGAAGCCCAAAAGGTGCGTGAAGCGGGCGGATTGTTTATAATGGGTACAACCAGACATGAATCAAGACGTATAGATAACCAGCTGAGAGGACGTTCGGGTCGTCAGGGAGACCCCGGAGCGAGCCGTTTCTATCTTTCGGCGGAGGACGATATACTGAGACTTTTTGCCGGTGACAGGATAAAGACTATAATGGACAGGATGCCCGGAGAGGATGACGAGCCGCTTGAGAGCAAGCTTCTTACAAACGTTATTGAAAGTGCACAGTCCAAGGTTGAGGGAAGAAATTTCAACATAAGAAAGAGCGTGCTTGAATATGATGATGTTATGAACCGTCAGCGTGAGATTATATATTCTCAGAGGGATCAGGTTCTTGACGGTGAAAATCTCAGAGATACAATAATGAAGATGATTACAGAAACAATGGAATCACTTGTTAATCAGTATCTCCCGCATGACGATAAGGATAACTGGAACCTTGAGAGTCTGAGGGAAGCACTCAAGGGTTGGATACTTTCGGACGATGATGAGGAAACATTTGTATATGACACGGATGAGCTTGAGAAACTTGAAAAGGAATTTCTTGTAAATGAGCTTTCGGATATGGCAGTAAAGATTTATGAGGAAAATGAGAAGCTTATTCCGGAAGAAACAATGCGTGAGCTTGAAAGGGTATATCTTCTCAAAAATGTCGATAAATATTGGATGGATCATATTGATGCGATGGACGAGCTTAAAAGAGGAATACGTCTGCGTTCATACGGACAGCATGACCCTGTTGTTGAATATCGTATCGAGGGCTTCGATATGTTTGATGATATGGTCAGATGCATACGTGAGGATACCGTAAAGATATTGCTTGTTGTTCCTAAGAGAGTTGCACAGAGGATCGAAGAGCAGGAGAGAATGCGCAGTCTGGCATCCATGCGCGGAGCGACAAGCAGGGCACAAGCAGCAGCTATTGCGGCTCTTAAAGCAAAACAGGCACTTAATGAAGAGAACAATGATGATGAAACTTCACCTGTTCCGGAGATAACATTGCAAACCGTTGAAATCAGTGAAAACAGTGATTCATCCTCAGACAATAAGGAAATAACCGAGGAGGATATCAAAAGGGCGGCAGGAAAGCTTATTGAAAGAGAGCAAGTCGCAAAGCCGACGTCAACGAATATGGATTCGACCTCCGGTTCAATTAATAAGACCGTCAGGGGCGTAAAGAAAATCGGCAGAAATGATCCCTGTCCGTGCGGAAGCGGTAAAAAATACAAGAAGTGCTGCGGCATGAATAAATGATCTGCGACACTTGATTTTAACGGGTATTGGGAGAGTGACAATATGAAGATCGGAAATGCCTGTTTACTGGTAATAACAGCTTTACTGTTCGTAATGTCTGCCTGTGCGGAAAGTGAGGAAAATAATTCTTCAGATGTTTCACAAGCCGAAAGTAAAGCTTCCGGAATAAGTGAGGCTTCGGAAAAAGAAGAAATAAAGGCGGTATCGTCCTCTGTATCATCACCGCTTTCACCGGACGTATGGGGGTCGGCTTCCAAATACTCAACATTTAAACAAAAATATTATGATGTTCCGGTAAGACTTACAGGTGTGACTCGCGGAGATAAGGCTAAGGTCGAGGTCAGAGCTTTTATGGATGAAAGTGATGAATATACCTATAAGGAGCCCGATAAGGGGGAGGAATGGGTCGTTGCGGAGTATGAGCTTTGTCTTGACGGATTCCCCCTTGATGAGGGAGGAGCAGACTGTTCCGTGTCGTCCTTTGTTACGGGTACGGACGGAGGATATATTGTGAGCGGCGGAAAGAACTACAGTCCGGTCACGGTAAATATTACGGACGGGAAGTACTATTTTGAGGAAATACATAGCGGAAAGATTGCTTTCACACTGCCGAAAAATTGTAAGGACTGTCTTATTGTGCTCGGGGAATATGAAGAGGATCAGGCATATTTTACCTTGAACGAATGATTACGGTTAATATACGGCAATGCGGAATGAGCTATGAAAAAACTCTTGTCAAACCTGACCCGATTGTAGTATAATGTCTTTGGATAAAATAATACAGGGAGGAATATTTATGAACTTTTTTGATAAAATCGGTGCCGGTATCACGAGCACGATCGATGTAATTGTAGAGAAAAACAGACAGCTTGCTCAGCTTAACAGACTTGCTGTTATAATCAAAAACGAAAAGGCGATTCTTGAACACGCCTATGTTACTCTCGGAAAACAGTATTACAAAATGCTTGAGAAGAATGAGGAAGGTGTTGATACCGAACAAATATGTGAGGTTATAAGATTTACCGAGGAGAGGCTTAAAAAGGCTCAGGCAAGGTACGATTATATAAAAATATTCGGGATGCCCGTGAGCTTTGAGGGTGATGTTGGGGTGAAGCACCCGACGGAGTCCGCTTGTGATACTGTTGAAACGGATAAGGAACCGGCGGCTGAGGAAGAGTCCGGGGATATTACAATAGCGGTTGCTGATGAAACGGAAAAGACCGAGGCTGAAGAGAAGGCAAAGACTGAAGAAAACCCGGAAATAAAGGTCGAAGAAGAAACCGTAAAAAATAAAAAGCAGTCCCATAAAAAGAACACGGCTGATGTTGATACTGAAGCGGCTGATGATGAGTAAATCCGCTTGTTTTGATTTACTTGCTGAAACGGTTTGATACTTTCGGAAAGGTTGCGGGGAAGATCTGCGGTGTCGGAAATTCTCTGTTTCAAGCGAAATTATCCGGAGGTAACATAAATGAGTGGAAATTCGGGAAAGTTTATTTTGAATGAGGATGGTGCTAAGCTTAAGAGTGTAGACCCAAAGGGACAACGTCGTGAGTTAATTATACTTGTAATACTGTCGGTCGTAACTCTGGTTATGGCTTTTACCCCATTGGGGTATATTCACAGTGGTCTTATTATAATAACTTTTATGTCTGTTCCCGTGACAGTTGCCGCAACTGTTCTCAGACCGAGAGATGCTGTTATTATAGGTACGATATTTGGCATTACAAGCTTTGTACAAGCAATTTGGGGAACGAATACGCTTACAGGTGCTTTATTCAGACTTAACCCTGCGTTGACATTTTTTTTGTGTGTGGTGCCCCGTATTTTTGTCGGTCTGTTCGGAGGGCTTATTTTCAGGTATATAAATGATATTGATAAGACAGACTTTATATCGTATATCATAACAAGTCTTGTTATACCTGTAATGAATACTCTGTTGTTTACGACAACGTTGTATGTAATGGTAAATGTTGTTGTATATATAAACCCTGAGGGTGCGGGCAGCAGTCTGCCGCCGGATTTTTCGTCTGCATTCATTGGTGCCGTAAGCGATGCATCAAATAATATAGTATCCTTTTTTATAAATATAATGGGAGCTCAGGCGATATTGGAGGCGGTTATCTGTTGTGTTGCAGGTACGGTAATTTCAAAGCTGCTTTCTGTGGTCTTGAAAAAGATCGGGAACAAATCCGTACAAAGCTGATATGATTTTACGGAAAACTATGTTATCTGGCAGGTCAGAGGTATGAAAACAAAGATATTAAAAATACTTGAAAGCACAAATGACTATGTATCGGGAGAGGAACTCAGCAAAAGGCTGGGCGTTTCCCGTACGGCAATATGGAAAAATATAAATTCACTCAGAGATGATGGCTGTATGATATCTTCTGTGACAAACAGGGGATATCGTCTTGAAAAAATCCCCGACCTGCTGGACGGGGATATTATTTCATGTGGTCTTGACACATCGGTTATAGGCAAAAGAATAGAAATTCTGAAAACAGTTGATTCTACGAACGAGGAAATAAAGCGCAGGGCAGCAAAGGGTGAACCGAGCGGTCTTATTATTGCAGCCGAGGAGCAGACAAAAGGTAAGGGCAGGCTCGGAAAATCGTGGGACGGGCATAAGGGGGGATTATTTTTTACCGCTCTTATACGTCCGGAGTTGTCACCGAGCGAGATTTCCTCTATTACGCTTGCCGCGGGTTATGGTGTTTGTCTTGCCATAAGAGAATATACAGGTCTTGATGCAAGGATAAAATGGCCTAATGATATAATAATAGGAAATAAGAAAATTGTAGGAATACTCACCGAAATTGCCGCACAGGCTGATATGCTTGATTATGCCGCAATAGGTATAGGTATAAATGTCAATAACAGGAGTTTTCCGGAGGAAATTAACAGCAGAGCAGCGTCACTGTATACGGAGCTTGGAAAGGAAATAAACAGGAATGATTTTTTCCGCTGTGTCATAAGCAGGCTTGATAAGGTTATTTCATCGTTTATAGTGAGTATGTCCATTGATGATATAACGTCCTTTACCGGGCTTTGTGCCACAATCGGAAGGCGTGTATCCGTGCAGAGGGGCGGCAGGCTGATTGAGGGGAAAGCAACGAGGATAGATCCGCTTGGCGAGCTTATTATTGTTGACGACAGTGGAAACGAATACACCATAAATTCAGGTGAAGTTACCGTCCAAGGAATATATTAACCCCACCGGCGGGCGGGGGTGCCCCCGCGGGCAATTCGCGGTTTCGCTCACTGCGTTCGCTTTGTTTTTTGTGGAGGTAAGTCTGTTTCCGCGATAGGTAGTTTGCCTGTCGGAATGCGGTAGAGTGTGTCGAGAGCGGCTCTGCGAGCCGCTCCGCAACTACAAATGACATACTTATCGCTTGTTCATCGAGTAAATTAACGGTCGAGCCATAGATTAATTTGCCTGGGTAAATTAGTTACGAACTGACAGTGCCGGCACGGCACCGGCAACCCAAAAAAATATGAAAAAAAAGTAACAGCCGGACTATGAAAAATCCGACTGTTGGTGTAAAATAGAGGTATGCAAAAACACAACTATTTACAATAGGATTATACAACAAACGGAATAGAAAAGCAACTAAAAATTCCGTTTGAAATAGAATTAAAAATAGAAAAAGCGATCCGGTGATTTTGCTGAGTCAGTATGTGGAGGAAATGGATTTAACTGACTTGTATTCCACACTGCGTTTTTTACGATTGTTAGACAGCCACTTTTTTATAATTATGCAATTTATTATTATGTCTTTAAGAGAATTGCAGAAGCTTATAACACCGTCCTCTGCCTGTGCAGGCACCTCAAAAGTTCAATACTTACAAAAAACGCTGTTATTGAGAACCCAATCCGTTCATGTGCATAGGCGGTGGGTTAATAAGGCGTTTTTGTAATATATTCCGTATCCCGGGTTTTAGTTACATTAGATTTAAATCACTTTTCATTTTGGTCAGTTGTATTGTGATGTAATCCCAAGATATTCCTCAAGTGTGAGTCCGCTTTCATAAAGTTCCTTCGCAAGCTCCTTTCCAAGATATCTTATATGCCATGCCTCATATGCATACCCTGTTATATCCTCCTTTCCCTGAGGATATCTTATAACAAATCCATATCTCCAACAATTATCGGCAAGCCATTTTGCTTCGGGCGTATCGGCAAAACTGAAAGCCGTACTGTTTATATCCATTGCAAGACCTGTCTGATGTTCAGAATGCCCCGGACGTGCCGAAACCCTGTCTGCCTCCGAAACTCCCCTTTCGGAACAGAAGTAACTGTATGTGCTGTCTTGTACCTGATAGCTTCTGAATCCGGACACGATAAACAGATAAAGTCCGTCATTCCCTGCATCCGCAGCCATTTTATTAAATGCCGCAAGTGCTGTCTTATCAAGTCCTGAACCATAGTTTTCGGGCAGAGAATAGGTCTTGTTTGCAATAAGAATACCGTCAATATATGTTACTCCGTTAATAACCTCGACCTTTTTCATCTCCGCAGTTTTCACACTGCTCCAGGCAGAACATATTTTTACTCTGCCGTCATCGGAATTTTTATAGCTTCGTATCCTCAGATAATATACCTTATTTTGAACAAGATCACTGATGTTGTATCGCGTTGCTTTTCCTCCCTCAACAGTGTACACCGTCTCATCTGACATATCGGAATTTTCACTTATACCTATTTCATACCCGTTCGAGGTTTTTGAACTGTCAAGCCATCTCAGTTCGATATCGGATACTTTAGGTGAAACACGATAAATGGTTGTTGCAGTGGGCAATATACTGTATTCCTGTTTCAGGCTTCCTTCATATTTTCCAAGCATCGTTACCTTGAAATATTTTTTCCCGTTGGGCATATATTCAAATTCCGATATATAATCCCTGTCATGAACAAGCTTATATCCGTTGTGATAAATATCTAGTTTCGGAGTATGTGTCTTGTCATTCTTATAAGCATCTTCTATTACAATACGGCAGTCCGATATATCAACCTTGCCAAGCGGTTTTACGGATTGCCCATCCGATATTCCGGAAGACAATTCCATGGACAACTCAGAGTCACCGCCTGATGAATCCTGAACTTCAAAACCGGTAGAATCCGGCGATTCAGGCTCATATATTACTTCCGTCGTTTCCGAAGGAAGTTGATCAAATTCCGATCCGGTACTTTCAAAAATTTCCGAAAATGAGCCTTCAGATCGTAATTCTGTGCTTTCAGTTGACGGTTCTTCAATCTGTGTTTCTATACTGTTTACCGATGGCTCAGATACCGCCAGTCCGGATTGCTTAACTGAATCTTCCACCTTTGACGGTATAACGCTTTGAAGAGAAGGCTCTCCCTTTGAAATATCCTTAGCATCCTTATCATTTTTATCAACACTTTTATCAGAAACCGTATCATCTGTCATTTGTTTTTTACTGCCGACATACTGTGCATGGGGATAAAAAGAAGCTACTCCCAATAGTGCTGTGATAACAGTTGCTGTAATTATAATAACAAGATTTTTTTTCATTTGTCAATCACCCCAAATATATTATTGTCAAACTGAATGTTTATAATATAATTTTATAATGCACTAAAATTGAGGTCAAGTATTTATTATTAATATGACTGAAATGTAACCAAATTATTCTTTATTTTAATAATATTTATTAATGAGTCACCGTGCCGGGTATATAAAAAGGCTCGAAAAAACTCATACCGAGCTTGCCGGAAAATACAAAGAGGTTTTCGGTGTGGAGGGAGAAAATAATAAAGAATAGTACAAAGCAAGGAAAGCATACTTATCGTCAGCAGGTGTTTTTCTATCTTCATATTTTTCAACCCTATCAACAAATGCGGCGGGCAGTGAATCTGCCCGCCTTTGGTTTGATAATTGAGATATTTTTCGTACAATTCGTCATCTGTAAGTCGACTGGTTCCGTCATCGTTGGATGTTGTGTAGAGAGTCTCGCTTAGTGTGTTGTTGCCGTCATTATCGTATTCATCATAATATATCTCTCCGCAGGCTATTTCAATTACTTTATTTTTGGAATCGTCGGTATAGTAAGTGTAGCTGGAACCGGGGTAAGAAGTATTATAATCAATATAATCAGGCTCCATATAATTACGTATTGTTCTTCGTATTGCAAGATATTTATCCGTCATAGAATCTGTTTTGGCATATACATCATGAATTATTTTTTTAACTAATTCAACGGTCAATCGCTCCCCATGATAGTCTTCACCTATAAGTTTGGCCATTTTTCTTTCAGAAATCGGTTCATTGTTGAGTCTTGCCTCGTCCATGTAGAGTATGACGTTGTCGTATTGTTCTTGGGTTACGTTTTTATCTCTGCATACGCCGTATGCTATACTTTTTGCCCCATTTAAAGTAAAATTGTGATAACCGTTGGGGTCTGTTTTTTTGTCGATATATTTCAGCTTTTCGACAACATCTTCTGAGGGTGTATGTTCAAACCATGATTGCTCTTCAATGTCTGATTCGGTCACTATACTGATACTCGGAAAGCCGTCGTTATCCTCGGAATCTTCTTGTTCGGAACTCGAATTGCTTTCGTCTGCCGTGGAGTTGTCGGTGCTTTCCGACACGGACGACTGTACACTTTCTGCGACAGATTCACTGCCGTCATTATTCTCCGTGTTACCGCAGCCTGCAAGGACTGCTGCGGAAAACAGGGAAAGCATAGCCATTGTAACTATGTGTATTTTGATTTTCATATTTAACACCTCTTAACTGATTTTCATTATGTAGTAGTTGGACATCGTAAGAATTTACAGATACATTTAAATGATACTATGATTCTGCATATAATTTATATTTGTTTGAAACAGGATGAGTTAATATTAAATTTAAAATAACACCCCCTAAAAAATAATTAGAATGTACGTTACTGATATAACACATTTATTTGATTCGTTATAACAATAATAACAATTTCTACCAACAAAGTCAATAATATTTTAAAAATAAAACAAAACTGTATATCTTTTGTTGATTTATTTGTAATAATTATGACATTATGTAATATTCTTATAAATAAATTTTTCCTTGTAAATTTGATTGATATGGTGTATTATAAGTATGTAACAATAATAACTGCGAACGGAGAGATATTATGAGGAAAACTAAAATTATATGTACGCTCGGACCATCGACCGAGGATGAGGAGGTTCTCCGCAGCCTGATACTCGGAGGTATGGATGTAGCGAGAGTGAATATGTCACACGGTACGTATGAAGAACACAGGGCAAAAATAGAAAAAATAAAAAAGCTCCGTACAGAGCTTGATATGCCGATCGCAATACTTCTTGACACCAAGGGACCGGAAATACGCACAGGAAATTTCCCGGAAAAGGTCACACTCGAAACAGGACAAAGCTATACGTTGACAACGGTTCCCTGTGACGGCGATAATAAGCATTGCTCAATAACCTTTGCAGGACTTCCGGGTGACGTTGATATCGGCACGAAAATACTTGTTGATGATGGTCTTATCGAGATGGAGGTTAAAAGCAAAACCGATACGGATATAGTATGTGAGGTTCTTAACGGTGGTCCCATATCTTCACACAAGGGTATAAACGTACCGGATATAACGCTTTCACTGCCCTTCCTCAGTGAAAAGGACAGACAGGATCTTAAATTCGGAATAGAACAGGATGTTGATTTTATAGCCGCATCATTCACACGCTGTGCCGATGATATAAATGAGATGCGTTCCGAGCTTGAACTCGGCGGAGGACATGATATCAGAATAATAGCCAAGATAGAAAACAAAGACGGGGTAAATAATATAGATGATATAGTAAGGGTTTCAGACGGCATAATGGTGGCAAGGGGAGATCTCGGTGTTGAAATACCTATTGAAGAAATTCCCGTGATACAGAAAATGCTTATCCGAAAAACAAGGAATTCGGATAAGCCTGTTATAACAGCTACACAAATGCTTGATTCAATGATTAAAAATCCCCGTCCGACCCGTGCGGAAACAACGGATGTTGCAAATGCCATTTATGACGGAACAAGCGGAATAATGCTTTCCGGAGAAACAGCCGCAGGGGCATATCCTATCGAGGCGGTCAGAACAATGGCAAGCATTGCGGAAACAACCGAAAATAATATCAATTATATTGACCGATTCAATAAGCTTGATATACACGAAAGACCGGACGTTACTTCTGCAATTTCTCATGCTACCTGCACAACGGCACATGACCTCGGTGCCGCGGCTATAATTACAGTGTCAAAAAGCGGAAGCACATCGCGTATGCTTTCAAAATATCGTCCCGAATGTCCGATAATCAGCGGAACACCAAGTGAAAAGGTGTGGCGGCAGACAAATATGTCATGGGGAATATGTCCTATTATGATTGAGGAAAAGGATAATACCGATGAGCTTATAGACCATGTGATAGAGGTTGCTCAGTCAAAAGGACTTCTTAAAAATGGTGATCTTGTCGTTCTGACAGCGGGTGTACCGCTCGGTGTATCAGGAACGACAAACCTTATGAAGGTTCACCTTGTCGGAAATATACTTTGCAGCGGCGGAGCTATTGTAAATGACCTTTCCGCACACGGTCATCTCGTTGTATGTAAAAGTGATGAGGAAGCATTGCTAAACTGCAAGGAGGGTGAGATACTTGTTATCAGGGAAACCAATAACAGCCTTTTGCCCGTTATGAAAAAATGCGCGGGAATAATCACGGAGGTTGACGGCACAGACAGCCATGCCGCAATTGTGGGTCTTGCACTTAACAAGCCGGTTATAGTCGGTGCGAAAAATGCAACACTCATTTTGAAAACGGGTGCTAATGTCAATATATTCTCCGGAAAGAGTGTTGTAACAACGGCTACAACGGATATGCCCCCGGCTTCATTCAATAGTGATCCGAATCATTAATGTAAATAATAAATATTATGGGGTTGTTGACTATGCTGTATAAACTTAGTCAACAACCCCTTTTTGCATATTTACGGATCATTGCATTATAACGTGCTATGAAATAGGAAACACTGATTTTGGATTAAATTAATTAAATAAAATTAGCCGAAAAATACGGCGGGATAGTTGTTGTCCGGATACACAAAAGATTTAGTTCTATTATTAACATAAGCTCGTTTTCATATTTTTACAAATTATCATCAGATCTATCAGTGCCCGTACGTTTTTTTGAATACATAACCACCGTATCCCCCTCAAGAAGTTTCAGATTGCCGTTCGGAACAATGGTCTTATCGCCACGCTTAATCATAATTATTACAGTTTGTCGGGAAATATCAAGATCCTTAATCATCTGACCGTTCCAGCCATGATTTTTTCCGATCGTTATTTCTTTCAGGTATATAGGCTTGTCGCCCTTTATGGAGTCTGCCCCGAGTACGATTTTATCACCGGCATGAAGCTTCACATTTCCCCTCGGAATTATTGTTTCATTTCCTCTTTGGATTATTGCTATGATTATACCCTTCGGTAGCTCAAGCTCCGCTATATTTCTGCCCGCCCATTTATCGCTTTTATCAATTTGTATTTTTATGAAATGTACATCTTCTTCAACACCGTTATCAATGCTCTGAAGTCTGGAGTATTGCTCAACAAAGCCTGCGGAAATAATACCTGTGGGTATTGCGACCATACCCACACCTAAAAAGGTTATACATATTCCCAACATCTTGCCGAGGGTGGTTATCGGATATATATCACCGTAACCGACAGTGAGGAGGGTTGATGCCGCCCACCATATCCCCGAAAATGCATTGGAAAAAACCTCGGGCTGTGCGGGATTTTCTATGCTGTACATACAAAGACTTGCACCAAGCATAAGTACGAGAATAATGAACACCGAGGACATAAGCTGCTGTTTTTTTCGCATAAGAACCTCTGTTATGACGTTAAGGGAGTCATAATAGGCATTTATGCGGAAAAGCCGCAGTATTCTTGCGACTCTGAACATTTTGAATACCGCCGCACCGGCAGGAAAGAATGTCGGTAAATAATACGGCATAAATGAAAGAAGATCAATGATTCCGGAAAAAGAGAAAATGTATTTCAAAATTGAAATTATTTCATTATCATAAGGATAAAGACAATTGGCAGTATATAGCCTTAACAGATAATCTATTGCAAAAAAAGCGATTGTTACTGTTTCGACAGCACTTAATATATTACCATATTGTGCGTTTATGCTGTTGAATGTATTGAGTATTGTTACAAGAATATTGAGAACAAGAGCGGAAATACTGATTATATCATATAATTGATTAATTATATCATCAACGACACCGACAGATACCATTTTGAATACACGTCGGCGGAAACGCTCATGAGGTGAAACATCGGGTTCATTTTCCGGGTAATATTCATCCGGATCCATATCGGGGGAAATCCTGTTTTTTTTATTATCAGCCATAATAGACCTCCGTCAGCTGTATTTAAAATATGAATTATATATTATTATACACAATTTCATATAATAAGTCATTATATTTTTTTATTTCTTGTTGAACTTCGGGTAATTTTGGTATATTATATTTATGGTGCGATTTTTATTATAAAAGTGTTATGCACGGAGGTTTAGTATATGAAAGTCATAGTTGTAGGATGCGGAAAGATTGGTTCTACGATAATATCAAGTCTTGTTGATGAAGGACATAATGTTGTGGCAGTGGATACCGACCCTCAGGTTATAGACAATCTGACAAATATATATGACATAATGGGTGTATGCGGAAGCGGTACGGACTGTGACACACTAAAAGATGCGGGTGTTGAAAATACCGACCTGCTTGTTGCGGTAACGACACTTGACGAGCTTAATATGCTTTGCTGCTTCATAGCGAGAAAAATGGGTGCAATGCATACGATAGCAAGAATAAGAAAACCTGAGTATAATATGAATAATATCGGATTTCTGCGGCAGCAGCTTGATTTATCCATGTCGATAAATCCCGAGCATCTTGCCGCTGAGGAGATATACAATATACTCCGACTGCCCTATGCGGTCAAAATAGAGACATTCTCACAGCGGAATTTTGAAATAGTAGAGATAATACTTCGTGAAGGCTCACCTATGATAAATTCACGGCTCATGGATATAAGGAGCAAATTTAATCAGAATTTTCTCGTATGCTTGGTTCAAAGGGGAGAAAACGTATATATTCCCGACGGTAACTTTGTATTGCAGAGCGGAGATAAAATCGGACTTACGGCTTCACTTGGGGAAATGCAGAAGCTGATGCGTTCGCTCGGAGTGGAAACAAAGCAGGCAAAGAAGGTAATGCTGCTTGGAGGAAGCAGGATAGCCTATTATCTTTCTCATATGCTTTCCTATGCGGGAAGCAGTGTTAAGCTGATAGAAAAGGATGAGGAAAAAGCTAATTCGCTTTCAAAAACTGTTTCGGCTAAGACGGTTGTCATAAACGGTGACGGCGCACAGCAGGAGCTTCTTCTTGAGGAGGGACTTTCAAACACGGATGCCTTTGTTTCACTCACAGGAATGGACGAGGAAAATATACTGATATCAATATTCGCCTCCGTAAGCAAGGTGCCTAAGGTGGTTGCAAAGATAAACAGACGTGAGCTTATCGGAATGGCTGAAAAGCTGGGTCTTGACAGCATAATATCGCCGCGAAAGATAGCCGCCGATGTTATAGTCAGATATGCCAGGGCACTTGAAAATTCAAAGGGCAGTAATGTTGAGGCATTATATAAGGTAATGGATGACAAGGCGGAGGTTCTTGAATTTAAGGTAAGCGGTGATTTCAGCGGAATAAATATTCCGATAAAGGATTTGCATATAAAGAAAAATATAATTATCGGCGGAATAATAAGAAACCGCAAGGCTATAATACCTTCCGGTTTTGACAGAATTGAGGCTGACGACAGGGTAATCGTTGTTGCCGCAGGCGGCAGGCTGAATGATTTATCGGATATTTTACAGTGAGTTAGGAGAATTAAAATGAACAGACGCATGGTGTTATACAGAGTAGGGCAGATTATGTGTCTTGAAGCGGTTCTTATGGTGCTCCCACTTCTGGTATCCTTAATCTATAAAGAATTTTTTTGTACTGCCGCATTCGGAATATCGGCAGCAGGAGCCGCAGTCATGGGCACTGTGTTAATATTTGTATTCAAAGACAAGGATAATGTAATGTTTGCAAAAGAAGGCTTTACGATTGTAAGCCTTGCATGGGTGCTTTTATCGGTTATGGGAGCGCTGCCGTTTGTTATCAGCGGAGAAATACCGAATTTTGCCGATGCTTTTTTTGAAACGGCGAGTGGTTTTACAACAACGGGAGCATCCATACTTCAGGACGTTGAAGCCATGAGCAGAAGTATGCTTTTTTGGAGGAGCTTTACTCATTGGATAGGCGGCATGGGAATACTTGTGTTGGTTATGGCAATAATACCGACTGATTCGGGACGTTCGATTCATATAATGCGGGCAGAGATGGCAGGTCCCGTCATCGGAAAGCTTGTTCCAAAGATAAAAGATACCGCCAAAATATTGTATTTTATTTATTTTGCTTTGACGATAGTTGAAGTAGTATTTCTTCTTTCGGGCGGTATGCCTGTTTTTGACAGTATTATTCACGCTCTCGGGACAGCCGGCACGGGAGGATACGGAATAAAGGCGGATTCTATAGGCGGATACAGCCCGTATTTACAATGGGTAATAGCGATATTCATGGTTATTTTTGGCGTTAATTTTAATTTGTACTATATTTTGTTGTTAAAGAAATTCGGTGTTGTTCTGAAAAACCTTGAGCTTTGGGTTTTCCTCGGTATAGTGATGGTATCGACTATTATAATTTCGATAGACATATTCCCGATATACGAAAATGCCGGTGATTCGGTAAGAAATTCATTTTTTCAGGTTACTTCAATTATGTCAACGACAGGATATTCAACGGCGGATTTTAATCTATGGCCGTCTCTGTCAAGGTCGATATTGTTTGTGCTGATGTTTCTTGGCGGTTGTGCGGGGTCGACTGCCGGAGGATTGAAGATATCGAGGGTTATTATTCTTGTTAAATCCGCATGGAATGACATCAAGCAGCAGCTTCATCCACGTTCTGTAACGTCGGTAAAAATAGACGGAAAAGCGCTTGATAATAATACGACAAGGAGGGTTAATATATATTTCTTTGTATATATGGCTTTGATACTGGTTGTATTTTTGCTTATATCTTTTGAGTCTTTTGGGCTTGAAACAAATCTTACTGCTGCTGTTTCCTGTGTAAACAATGTAGGTCCGGGGCTTGGAGTTGTAGGACCGGCGGGAAATTATTCGGGGTATTCCGATTTTTCAACCATTGTACTTGCCCTTTCGATGATTCTCGGCAGGCTTGAGATTTTCCCGTTCCTACTAGCCCTAAACCCACACAACTGGCTAAAAAAGAACCATTAAGCGGGGGAACCCCCGCGGGCAATTCGCGTTTTCGCTCACTACATTCGCTTTGTTTATAGTGGAGGGCAGTCTGTTTCCGCGATAATTAGTTTGCCTGTCGGTGTGCGGCAGAGTGTGTCGTGAAAGCCTCTTGCGAGGCTTTCCGCAAACAGAAATGACATACTTATTGCTTGTTCATCGAGTAAATATATGGTCGAGCTAAAAATTAATTGACCTAAGTAAACTAATTACGGATTGACCGTGCCGGCACGGCACCGGCGGCGAGCCGCTCCGCAACTACAAATGACAAACTCATCTCTTGTTCATCAAGTAAATATATGGTCGAGCTAAAAATTAATTGACCTAAGCAAAATAATTACGGATTGACCGTGCCGGCACGGCACCGGCGGCGAGCCGCTCCGCA
>CANPXK010000021.1 GCA_947585965.1 uncultured Clostridia bacterium | reverse complement strand
TTTATTTTTTATTTCCGCTCGTTTGGCGACTTATTTATTCTACCACACTTCAAACCGTTTGTCAAGCTTTTTTTAAAACTTTTTTAAACTTTTTTCAAAGTTCTTCTGTTCGTTATTCGCTCAATCTCAGCTCTAATCAAGGCTCCCGCCTGTCTTCGCTACCGGTCTTCCGTGCGACAGCTTATTTATATTACCACATCGACATTCTTTTGTCAATATTTATTTTGCAATTCTATAGGTTGCATTTAATTTCTCCGTGTTTGCCTGTTTTTTTATTTATATTTACCAAATCTCTAAATCTCAGACAAATATATTACGTTCAATGCTTTGCCACTTGAGTGCAACACCGGGTAAAAAACCGGATAACCTGTTAAGGATACCCGGATTTCTTAATTCATTATATGATATGTCCGCTTAATCATGCTATGGAGATCGTATTATCGGAAACATTATTTCCGTATAAAGTTACCGTCTTCTTATTCTTTTGATTAAGAGGATCGGTCATAACAATCGCAGTATTCTTTCCTTCAACGCTTTGCTCATCCTGCTTTACACTCTTTATGCTTGCCGCCTCTTCCCATATCAGAATTCCCCTGATATAGTTTGATAAATAAAAGGTTTTATCTTCGATTTTGAACTTTCCTGTCATATCCTCAATTTCGCAATTATTATCACAAACCACCTTAAATTTATATTTACCGTTTTGGTAAAATTCAAGCACATATTGAGCCTTATTTCCGCACTCCGGACAGTAGCCATCATAAACATCCCATGCGGCAGGTGTATCAACATCCGGTGATGCACTTAAAATTATTGAAAGAATCTCGAGCTTTTTAAGCTTTTTGCCCACATCCTTATATTCCGCAATACTTGTATATGTATCAATCGCCGACTTATATTCTCCTCTGTCATAAGCACGATTTGCAAGGCGGTACTGACATTCTGTAGCATATTCCGTGCTTTTTTTAAAATCACCGATCCCGGCAAACTTTTCATAAGCAATCCTCAAATGATTATTTTCAAGGTCTTCGCACGCATCCTTATAAATCTCCTCCGCACATTTCTTCGCATTATCATTAGTACTGTAATCAAAGCCGGACTGAACATACACAGAATATGCCTGAACATAGTCTTCCTGCTCAAGATAGCCGTCCGCCATACCGAGCAGGGAATCAGTATACCTCTGAGTCGAATCCTTATATGAGCCTATTTCTGAAAACAACTGTGAAGCGGCAGAATAATCTCTTGCATAGAATTTATCAATTGCCTTTTTGTACATACATTCAATTTTCAGCTCATCACTGTCACGATACCCTTTCATTTTATCAAATTTTTCCGCCGCCGTATCATATTCTCCTCTGTTCATACTCATAACCGCATCCTGGTAATCAATGTAGGGCAGTCCGTATGTAAAGAACAGGAAACCACCGCCCGCAAATATAAAAAGCACAATCAGTACAAGAATAAACTTTTTCTCATTTTTTCTGCTTTTCTGCTTTTTCAGTTGATTTTCATATTCCGCCTTTCTCTTTTCATAGGTTTCCCTATTATGTTCTTTCTCCTGTCTTTCTCTTTCTTCAACTTCTCTTCTCACTCTTGTCGCAGCATTTTTTCTTTGCTCATCCTGACTTTTCAGCAGGTCACTCTGTATATTGTCATAAAGCCATTTTTTTTGAACCTTACACTCACAGCATACAGGCTCATCACTCCAGTTTAGAGCACCGCAGGCACAAAGCCAATACGAAGCATTAAACACCGGCTGAAATATCAGTCTTGTATAGTCAATACCGTCACGTGTACAATTATCCAGGAACTGTCTGTTCAGATCCCCCTGTACATTGATAAGACTTTTTTGCTCAAGACTCATATTAAATCTTATTCCGTTTTCATTCTGCCAGGTTTCACCACCTGTTGTAGTTACTGATTTGATAACAAACTCAATATTCCTTGTTGTAGGATTCTTGACTCTTATAGGAACGTCCATACCGAAAACGCCGTTTCTCGGTATATCAAGACCTGTAAATTTACAGTTTTCAATAGTATCTACAATCAATCTTACCGAATCATAGCAGATAAGGTCAAACACTACCTCCCGTATATGTTCAGGCTGAACATTCAACATTTTAGCATAAGCAAGAATTGCTCCTACCTTCTTGTTGAGCTCAAGCTTCATAGTACAGAGAACAATCGGTGAACCTCCGAACCACAGATGTATATTCTTTTCTTCAAGCAGTTGCACTTTATCTCCTGCCATAATTACACTCCTATAATAATAATAAAAATTTAATCATAAATTAATAATCTGTTAATATATATTTTAATACTTTATGAACATTATGTCAAGATTATCATTGTAATATCTGCGGATTTTGTGTAAAACTCTTAGATTCTTCCAATTTCATCTGTATATTTTAACTTATATTAATTAAGTTTTACGAATACTGACATAATAAAAGATTTAAGCATTGAAAAAAAATACAAATTATTCTATAATTTATTATATTAAAAAAATTAATGAGGTGACGGAGGTTCCTGAAAAAATGAAAATAAGAAGAATTGATGCAGCCGAAATAACAGCAACGGTAAAGAAGCTTTATACGGATATGAATTATTATATCGGCGAAGATATTTTGGATGCACTGAAAAATGCAGAAAATACTGAAAGCAGTCCCATAGGAAAAAACGTTATTGCACAGCTTATTGAAAACAACAAAATAGCCGCTGATGAGGAAGTTCCCATTTGTCAGGACACCGGAATGGCTGTTTTGTTTGTCGAATACGGAGAAAGGGTAGTTATTGAAAACGGCAGTTTTGAGGATGCCGTTCAAGAGGGCGTAAGAAGGGCATACATAGACGGATATCTGAGAAAATCCGTAGTAGACGACCCGATTTTCGACAGAATTAATACGAAGGATAATACTCCGGCAATAATATATACAACAATAGTACCCGGCGATAAGATAAAAATTATTGCCGGATGCAAGGGGTTCGGCAGTGAAAATATGTCTGCCGTAAAAATGCTTACCCCCTCTGCCGGTATTGAGGGAGTAAAGAACTTCATTCTTGATACGGTAAGATATGCAGGACCTAATCCTTGTCCTCCGATAGTAGTCGGAATAGGAATAGGCGGTACGTTTGAAAAAGCGGCTATGCTTGCCAAAAAAGCCACTCTCAGACCGATAAATACAGCAAATCCCGATAAAAGGTATGCCGAGTTTGAAGAGGAGCTTCTTTCGGAAATAAATAAAATGGGATTCGGACCGGCGGGACTCGGCGGAGATAATACAGCTCTCGGTGTAAACATAGAATATTTCCCGACACACATAGCCGGAATGCCTGTAGCAGTAAACATATGCTGTCATGCGGCAAGGCATAAGGAAGCTGAAATTTAAAGGAGGGCAATAATATGGCTAAGAAAATTACATTACCGCTTACAGATGAAGCTATCGCAGAGCTTAAAGCAGGCGACACCGTACTTATAACAGGCTCAATGCTCACGGGCAGGGATGCCGCTCATAAAAGGCTGTTTGAGCTTATTGAACAGGGAAAGCCGTTACCCGTAGATATCAGCGGAGAAGTAATATATTATGTAGGTCCGGCTCCGGCAAAACCCGGTCATGCTGTCGGACCGGCAGGACCGACTTCGAGCTACAGAATGGATAAATACACCCCCGCTCTGCTTGACAGAGGCTTAAAGGGCATGATAGGAAAGGGTGCAAGGAGCAAAGAAGTTATCGAGTCCATGAAAAAGAACGCCGTTGTATATTTTGCCGCAATAGGCGGTGCGGCGGCACTTATTTCCCGCAGTATAAAAAAAATTGAGACACTCGCTTACGAGGATCTCGGCACGGAAGCGATATACCGTTTTTATGTTGAGGATTTTCCGGCTATTGTGGCGATAGACTCTAAAGGAAACAGTATACTTGCGGGATAAAAATAGATATATTTCATAATCAATAAGTATCCGACATAAAGTTTTACTCACCATACGTTTCGGACGATAAGGATCCCTACACCAACCGTGCAAATACCAAATTGTTTAAAACTTGGAAATTCTTTACAACCACAAGATAATCTGATAAGGTATAAAAAATTCCAATTACAGGCTAAGGATGCAAGGTCACTGCTTAAGTATATAATTTCCTCAATGTAAATTATACATTTTTATTTTAATAACTTATTATTACGAATAGAAAATGAACCCCGTGCTTTGAATTTAATTGTTATTGACAACAACCGCAGAGTGTGATATGATTAACTCAGTTTTAATAAAGAAAGGTTTGATAAAATGTATTGTCCGAAGTGTGGAAATAAGATAGATAAAAACGATCGGTTATGCTCAAGTTGTGGTTTTAAATTGCAAGAATATGACGGCTTTTCAGCTCCTTCTACAGGTAAAAACACGTCTGAATCGGTAAACGGCAGAAATAAGAAGCATTTTATTGCTATTTCTGCCTTGATAGCCGGTATTATATTAATTTTTGGAATAGGGGTATCAATATTTAAGTTCAATTTTAATGCTAATAAAAATGAAATTGATGAGGATGCATATAATGCATATCTTGATTATGATAATCAGTTATTGGATATTGAACAAAATTATCTTAACGGAAGTGGATATGTTGATGATAGTGATGTAAGTTCCTTGTTGGACAAAGCAGAAGAAAAAATAAAACAGGGTGTTAAGGAAAATGTAATTTCCGAATATATAAGAGATGATAGCAATATTTACATAAAATTCTCAAGTGGTATATCATATCTTTTTATACCATATCAGGAGGATGCACTAAGTGTCGGAGATGAATGTAAAATACTTACATTAGAACCAACCGGATATGATATAAGTGTCAGGTACTCGTCAGTATTGGCAAAAATTGATACACTTTACAATGATATTCCGTTTGAGGAATCCTTATGGCCGGAATCTAACGCTTCAATGATAGAAAAAGCATATTCGCTGAACAGCAACACTTCAATTAAAACTCAATCTCTTAAGGATCTTTCCGTCACAGTGGAGCAATTTAAAAATCTCTCAGATTATTCTATTGTGATTTTTGAAGGTCATGGTGCATATAACGAAAAAATACATTCGGCTCTTGTTACAGGTGAAAGTTATGTAGGCTTCAAGGATTTAAGTAAATATTGCGATGATCTTGCCAATGATACGATTGTGCTGACTTCATTTCCAAAAATCGGAAATACAAAGGTAGCATATTCTCCGGTACGCAGCTATTGCATTACAAGTAAATTCATTGATAAATATATGAACGAAATGAATCATTCCTTAGTATTTCTCGGATCTTGCAGTTCTCTTAAGGATGAGGTACTTGCTAATTCACTGATAGGCAAGGGAGCAGATGTGGTTATGGGTTATACAGATATTACTTCTATGCAATATGAAATGATATCAAGATCGCTGTTTTTTTATAATATGGTTCATGGTGGAGAAAACATCAATGTTGCAGAAGCCTATCAAAAAACAATTAAAACTATAGGGGTTGATTATCTGAATCAAAATGGCAACCCTGCTAAACTGACATATATATACCGAGAAGGGATGAACACTGAATGTACAATTAATAAAATTTTCGGTGCAACTCAGAATGAATACTCCGAAAAAGATACGATAAAGGACAACCGGACACTTTTTAAAGAGAAGCTTTCTATGATAAAATCAGAATATAAAATATTCAAATCTAATCAAACAGGAGTGATGAATGAATGGAGCGATAATTGGTTTGATCCCGGTGGGGTTATCAGTGCCAATATTGAAGATTTTGATTCTGACGGTTTGGAAGAAATGCTGGTATGTACCTCTGAAAAGTGTAAAGATCGTGATGATAATGATATAAGTGGTAATAATGAAGAATATAATATTATCCTTAGTATGTATGAAATTGAGAACGGTAACGTCGGTGTAGCTGATACTTTTACGTTGGGGGCTTATGTTGATTCTAAATATATGGATACCAACAAAAAAGAAGTAATTTTATCAACCAATAACTGGAGCGAAGAAATATGTGCAATTAACTGCCTGACGGTTAGTGACAACAAATATATTGTGTGCGAGGATCGTGTAGAGAATAACCTTTTTGCCAATGCTTATTATCGTGCATATTGGCTGCTTGAATATAATGGTAACTCTATACAATATGCAGCTTCATTTGCACAGACAGGACTGGGTAGCAGCGATTTTCAATATAAGGGTTATAATTTTAAAGATGGTGTATGTATAAATTCTGATTTGTATTATTCTGAAAGTCCCCCGGAATTGTATTATGAAAACGAAACTCCTCTCTACAATAAATACGAAGATTCAATAAAAGCTTTTTTTGACAAATACGGAATAGTATTAAAAGACAAATTTCCAATGTACGAAACTATACTATCAACCGAAAATGACATAACGCCTATCTTTACGTTCACAAATAAATTAGATTGGTCCGGCAATGCAAATTCCTTTTCTGCAAAACTCGACAGAGGCAGTAACCTTATTGACACGAATACATAATTCTATTCCCGTTCCGGATAACTAAAAAAGCAATAACTTATAAATTGGAGTGGCACCACTGTCTGAATTGTTTAACAGTATTGCCACTCCATTATTAATATCAGAAATAGAAACTTACCTTAAAGCGTAAATTTCGGCACAGATGTAACAAATCACAAAATAATACATATAAGACCGTTACAACCGTCATTGATTATTCTTTCTATTGTTTCCTTTACCTTGTTTCGTGCGTCCGAGGGCATACGATAAAGTTTATTGTGAAGCCCTTCATTGACAAGCTCATGCAAAGACTTTCCGAAAAGATTGGACTCCCATATCTTAAGGGGATCCTCCTCAAATTCTCTGAGAAGATACTCTACAAGCTCCTCAGATTGCTGCTCGGAACCGACAATAGGTGTTATCTCCGTCTTAATGGTAGTTTTCATCATGTGTACACTCGGTGCATTTGCTCTGAGCCTTATGCCGTAACGACCGCCCTGCTTGATGATTTCAGGCTCCTCAAGAGAAAGCTCCTCCATTGACGGCATGACTATACCGTAGCCTGTTTCATTGACATCATTGTATGCCTGCCGTACCTTTTCAAATTCCTTTTTCATCTGAGAAAGCTCCATCATTGCGTCAAGCAAGCCGCCCTCGTCGTTTATATCAAGACCTGTTTTTTCGCCCAATACCTTATAAAACAGTGTCGGGTCAAGCTCCACCCTCATTCTTGCCCTTCCGGAGCCGAGGTCAACGGTACTGGTTTCCGCCATGAGAACATACTCACATTGTTTTATTTTATCCGCAAAATCCGCTACCTCACGAATTTTTCCCGCTCCGCCTGCCGCTGTCTGTATTGTGCTGAATACCGCACTTCTGAGCCAATGCTCCTTTTCAAGTGATGATACCCATTTCGGCATATCAACCTTGATTTCCTTGACGGGAAATTCAAAAAGTATCCTCGCAAGTATTCTCTTGATTTCCATTTCATCAAGATCCATACAGCTTACAGGCTCAACGTGTACGCCGTATTTATCACTCAGGCTCTCCGCAAGATTTCTTGTCTGCATGGAAGTAGGATTAGTGCTGTTCAAAAGAACAATAAACGGCTTGTCTATCTCCTTAAGCTCATTTATTACCCTTTCCTCTGCTTCCTCATATTCACTTCTTTCTATATCGCTTATGGATCCGTCAGTGGTTATTACAAGACCTATCGTGGAATGGTCTGTAATAACCTTTTTTGTTCCTATTTCCGCAGCCATATTGAAAGGTATTGCATCCTCAAACCACGGAGTCTTTACCATTCTCGGAGCCTCGTCCTCAATATAGCCCAGAGCACTTGGCACAATATATCCTACGCAGTCTATCATCCTTACACGGAAGCTTGATACACCGTCAAGCTTTACTTCAACCGCATCCTCCGGAATGAATTTAGGCTCGGTCGTCATAATTGTTCTTCCGGCAGATGATTGAGGAAGCTCATCCGTAGCCCTTTCCTTGCGGCTTTCGTCCTCAATATTCGGTATCACAAGCGTATCCATAAAACGCTTTATAAAGGTCGATTTACCTGTCCGGACAGGACCCACTATACCTAAATAGATATCACCGCCCGTTCGCTTAGCAATATCCCTGTAAATATTTCTTTCTTCCATAATGCGTCCTCCCCCTACATCGGTATCAAAACCATTCCACGAGCCTGTATAACATCATCCGTAATATTGTTCTCAAGCTGTATAGCCTCAACAGATGTACAATAAAGCTGTGCAATATTCCAAAGGCTTTCACCCTCATCGGCATAATACAGAGTAAGAGCCGCAGTACTGTCCTTTTTTCTCATTCTGTCCTCAAGGGCATTTGCTGATGTTATGCATCTTCGCGTGGTACTTTCGTATGCAGAGCATCTCATACTCAGATCGGCTTTTATTTCAACCGTATTGTCACCTGTGATCCGGAAGCTTATATTGGGAACGGTTACACTTGTATTTGCCGTAACACTCTGAGGACATTCCGCCATATCGGGAGTGAGCGAAAAATCCACTGCCTTCTCCGCACAGAACGGTATGCCGTCCTTATCCAGTGCAAGCATACAGCAATTAAGCTTGCCCCGGACAGTGAGCATATTATTTTCAACAGCAGTTATAAAATTAATACCGTCACACCAAAGATCTATAACCTTGGTAATACCGCTGTCCCCTGTATTTATTTCTTCTTTAACAGAGCTTTTCATGTCCGTATTTGCTATAAGTCGTCTCACCGGCACATTTTTACATTCAAGCTCCAACTCATAGGCCGTGGAATATGTGTCCTCTATAAGATCAACCGACATAGGCTCGTATGCAAAAACAAGTGCAGACAGACGGGCATCAAGGGCAATAAGCGTACTGTTTGCGTCAAACTCGGATTTCAGAGATACATCCGTGCTCATAACATCAACGGAAATATCATTTACCGTGCTTTCGGTAATTCCCGGAACATCTATCACCTGACTGAACGGAATATTGAAGGACATAAAATCCTGAGCACCGGTTTCTATATCGGTTACATATAAAACACGAAGTACAGCTTCTCCCTTAAGCATAAGCTTATCCTCAATGGCACGGCTCTCATCGAGATTTATATTAAGCTCCGAACGAAGTATACTTTCGGGAGAATCCTTTCCCTGACCGATGTCAAGAACCTCACTTATCGAAAACTGCTGCTGTCCTATTCCGCAAAGATTGCTTACTGTCTCCTCGTGCTTCCTTTGCTGAATATCATCGCCTTCAATATCCGTGCAGTATTCCTGATTGCCTTTTGAATAAACAGATGCCGTAACGGTAAATGCACCATGTATATCAAGCCGCCGCGGACTTACCGCACGGCAATTCAGATATTCCGTTTTCACCCTGACATTTGCCGCCATATCGGAGGAGGTTGATTTAAGTTCAAAAGAGCACGCGAACGGACTGCTGTGCTCACAGCAGCGAATAGCCTGTTTTTTGGAATCAAGATAATACAGTCTTATAACAGTAACGCCGTCAACATCAAGTCTGTTTCCTGTTATGCTTTTTGATGTAATGCTTGGACACATACGGCATTTAAGTATTCTTTCTATATCCGGGCAGTAATCGGGAAGGCTGAAATCAAGATCAACGGGCTGTTCCGAGCTTGACTGGAGGATAGTTTCGCAGACAGAACAGTTCTCCTTTTTAAGCGAATATTCCATAGATGATCCTCTCCTACTTTTTAATTTCTATGAATTTATATTCTGCCAAAAGGAGTAATATGACCTTAAAATAAAAAACACATTCATATAAGTCTTTCCCTGAGATAAATAAGTACCTTTCTTTCCCTTCTTGATACCTGAACCTGAGTCATTCCCAACATCCTTGCTGTTTCCGATTGCGTCTTATGTTTGTAGAATCTAAGGTCAATAAGCTTCCTGTCGTCATCGCAAAGCTTGTCAAGCTCGGTTCTCAGCGACATGATCTCCGTTATCTTCTCATCCGGAGCATCTGTCGGTATATCCGTCTGGCTTTCTCCGTCATCATTCGATACTGTCAAAGATACCGGCGGTGCGGTAGCGGAAATAGCCTCGGTTATTTGTTCAACGGAGGCTCCGAGCTTTTCCGCAAGTTCGGCAACTGTCGGTTCCCTTCCGTACTGTTTTATAAAGCCGTCAGTTTCCCTGTTTATTTTCATACCCAATTCCTTAAGGCTTCTCGATACCTTAACGGCACCCCCGTCACGGAACATCCTCTTGATTTCTCCGATTATCACCGGCACTGCATATGTGGAAAATTTGTAACCGAGCGACGGATCAAAATTATCCGCTGCCTTTATAAGACCTATACAACCCGCCTGATACAGATCATCGTATTCTATCCCCCGTCCTCTGAACCTTCCGGCACAGGCATGAACAAGACCGAGGTTTTCACTGACGGTATTTTCACGCTCAGACATTTGCAACCCTCAGCCTTAGCTTTTTTGTCAGTGTTATGCTTGTTCCCTTCCCGGGTGTAGAACGCACCCTGACATCATCGGAAAAGCTCTGCATAACGGCAAAGCCGAGTCCTGCCCTTTCCTCTTCGGGAGCAGTTGTATACAGCGGCTCCATCGCCTTTTCTATATCCTCTATTCCGCAGCCCTTATCCTTTATTTTTATTATGGCACTGTTATTATCCGTAAGGCGCACATTGATTGTAATTTTGCCTATTGTGTCCTTATAAGCATGAACAACGCAGTTTGTAACCGCCTCCGACACAGCCGTACGTATATCGTTAAGCTCACCCACTGTCGGATCAAGCTGGGCTATGAATGCCGCCACAGAAGAACGTGCGAATGCTTCATTTGATGAACGGCTTTCAAAGGTTATTGTCATTTCATTTGACACTTTCACTCAATTCACCACTTCTTTCTAAAACATTAAGACCACCGAGTCCTGATAATTCCATAATCCGTCTGAGATTTTCCGGAATACTGACCACCCTGACACTCCCCCCGAAAAGCAGCATCATACGGTATCTTCCCATTATAAGACCTATTCCCGAGCTGTCCATAAAGTTTACCGCAGCAAAATTAAGGAAAAGACGTGAGGGCTTTTTTTCCTGAATAAGTGCATCTGTCACTTCACGTATCTTCCTTGCGGTATGGTGGTCTATATCGCCCGAAAGATAAACCGTAAGCTCGTTTCCGTCCAATTTCGTTTTCGGTATCATAGCAAAGCTCCTTTCTTTAAAATATCAAAGTAACCGGATGTCGCTTTGTAATGCTATAATAAAACAAATCAGATGTATAATTTGTAAAAACAAGTCATTGCGAATAAATAACAGGAGTATAAAATATGCAAAAAGAGATACTGCACCAAACCTTTCGGCTCATTACAGCATCTCTTAATTATTATGTTTATCTTTTCCGGCTGTCCACAGCTACGGACTTGTGCTGGGATTTTTTGATGTATCCTCTACATTAACATCAACCTCATAGCTTCCGTATGCCCAACAGAACGGAAACTTACTGTTGATATTTATCTTCAGCGGAACACTTCCGTAGCCGGAAAAGCTGACCTTGGTCGACATATCCACAACAGCGGTCACATTTTCCGCTGTCAGTGAACTCAGCTGACTTTTTAGACCGACAACAGATATATCAATAGACTTTGTCGAAACCGTTGTTTTTCGGTTCTCTCCTTCGTTTAATATACTGAAATTCTTAAGTCTTATCTTCTTGGTTGTAAGCTGACTTGAATCGAAAGTTACATCAGCAGAGGTTATCTGATTAAGATTTCTTATTCCCGACGGTATATCAAGCTCAACATTTACTTTATTGTTGGTCGGGCTTATTTTTGATATATCTATATCTGCCGTACTTATAAATGAAACATTATCGGTAACATCTTTCGGTACTGCTATCCGTATTGAGGAAGGTTCCACCTTTACACAGTTGCTGTCATATACGAACGAATCCGGTGCATTGACAATATTCGGCACTATACTTACCGTTTTTATTGTCAGTATAGGTACGGTCGCACTTACCGTTGTACTGTCCAACGTTATATTATCAAGAGGAATTACCTCACCGTTTGTATCACGCAGAACAATCCCTGCTTCCACTGTCTGCGTTTCCGTTATCGGATCCGTAAATTTATATTCCGCATCAGCCTCAGCTATACTGTTTATTATGCTTTCCGCACCCTTGACCGTAACGGTCTGCTTTGCAAGCGTTGTCGTTGCGGCATAATTACTCTCACCGACGGAGCTTACATCAATCTTGTCCGTAATACTTATTTCCTTTTCGGCATATCTGTCCACATATACCTCTATCGAGGAGGGTCTTACTGTCGAATCAAAATTATAATCATTCTTTATGCTGCCCTTTTTAGGAACAAGATTTACTGTGTACGTTCCCGGCTCCGTTATTGCACTTGTATCAGACGCGGTTATATACATATCACTGCTTGTCAGACTTGCAACAACAAGAGAATTTCCCGATATTCTGACCTCCCCCGTCTGACCCTCAATCCCGAAAAATCTAAGATCATTACCGAGTTCGGGCATAGTTATGGGAATATCCGTTACTGTGAGTGAACGCGTTTCCTGAGAAGTCAGGGAAACATTAATCCATATGCCGAACGCGAGTATAACGGAAAACAGCATAACAAACCTGTCATTATAGAGGAGCCTGCCGAATTTGAATTTACTTTTTTTCCCTATCATTTTTTCTCCCCTTCATTATGCCGTTAAAGATCGGTATTCTGTCAGATTTTTCCGTTTCCGCCGGTATAAGTTCGGCCTCAAGAGCCGTACTAAGCGTTTCACGGGTATAATTTCTTGTAAAAATACCGTTTTTTGCAACGGATATCGTTCCTGTTTCCTCCGAAACAACAACCACAATTGCATCACTGTTTTCGCTTATTCCGAGTGCCGCACGGTGTCTTGTACCGAGATCGGCACTTATATCATTATTTTTTGTAAGAGGCAGAATACAGCCGGCAGCATGAACCTTGCCGTCACGTATTATCATTGCCCCGTCATGCAGCGGCGCTTTGTTGAAAAATATATTTCCTATCATCTGAACCGACGGTTCCGCATCAATAATTGTACCTGTATCAATTATTTCTCCGAGCTTTGTCTGTCTTTCAAATACGATAAGTGCACCCGTCTTGGATTTCTGGAAATTATTTGCAACCTCAACAACACAGTTTATACACTTACGAACCTGCTTGAGGTACCCCTCCTCCGCATTGGACGAGGAAATACCGTTCCAGTATTTGCCTATCTTACTTCTTCCTATGTGTTCAAGTGCACTTCGCAGCTCCGGTTGAAATACAATAAGAACCGCCAGTACAGAGAACTGAAAGAATGATGTAAATAAGGAATTAAGCATTTTCAGATTAAAAATGCTTGAAAGTGCAAAGGCAACCAAAAGGATAACTATACCCTTGACAAGCTGCTCAGCCCTTGTTTCACGCATAATCTTTATCAAGCTGTATATAATAAACGACACTATAAGTATATCGAGAACATCGGTCGCTTTAAATACCATTAAAACGGCAACTATCGAATTATAAAGCGAGTATAATGTTTCCCACATTTTCAATCCCCCGAAAACAAATAAAAATATCCCACTACTATTTTATCATATCATTTAATTTTGGCAACTGTTTTTTAGCCACTTTTATATATTTCACAGATTAAAAAGTTTTTTCGCATTAAGGTACATAAGCTTCTGATAGGATTCCTCGGAAATAAGAGACTTAAGCTCATTAAAATACGGAAGATACATTGAAGGCTGACCCGTTCTGTTTTGTACATAGGTATCCTTTCCGTCTATGGGATTATCGCTTCCGAAAATTATCCTGTCGTCATTTACCTCATTAATAAATTTTATCGTGTTTTCGACCGGAACCCATGCCGTATCCCCGTAAAGATTAGGCAGTCTTGAGATAAGCTCAATAGCTTCGCTGTTATCCGTCCCGAGTCCCATATGTACCATAACAAAATTTATACCGGGATGCCGCTTTGCCATATTATATACACGCTTACATGAAGCGGCGTCAGAGCCCCCCGTATGTGATACTACAGGCAGGGAAAAATGTTCCGCAAGCTCCATATATCCATCCATTTTTTTGTCGTCAAACGGGAAATTTGAACTAAAAGGGTGAAATTTGAGAGCCTTTATATATTTCCTGTTTTCCTCTATGAAATCATACAGTTCCTTATCCGCACATTCCCCGAAAGGCTTAAGCCATAAGGCGGCACCTATCCTGTCGGGATATTCTTTTGCAAAATCCACTGCTCCTCTTGCACATTCAATCTGCGAATACTGCTCATCAGGCGGTATCGGATTCAGATCGCCGTCAAATTCAGATGCACGGCAGTCGGAAACAATACTGTAATCAATACCGTATCTTTCCATCGAATAGAGAACTTCCTCTTTTTTCATATCAAATTCAAGCATTTTTCCTATATGCACATGAGTATCAATAATCATAATATTTCACCGTCACCTTTATCATATTTATCCGTACGCAAATTAATCATTTTTCATCAAGAAGCTTCTGAAGCTCCTCCATGAATGAATGTATATCCTTAAACTGTTTATATACGGATGCAAAACGCACATATGCAACTTCATCCAGATTCTTAAGACATTCCATTGCATATTCTCCCACCATAGCTGATGATATTTCCCTTTCCACATTGCTGTATACTTTAACTTCAACCTTATCAATAACCGCCTCTATATCGCTGACGGATACAGGTCTTTTTTCACAGGCTCTGAGAATACCGTTTGTAAGCTTTTCTCTGTTGAACGGTTCTCTTGAATTATCCCTCTTTATTACCATCATAGGTGTCGATTCTACGATCTCATACGTAGTAAAACGTTTCATACAGTTGAAACATTCACGCCGTCTCCTTATCCTTTCACCGTCATCAGTCGGTCGGGAATCAACAACCTTACTGTCTTCACAGCCGCAATACGGACATCTCATAAAAACTCCTCCTTTTCTGATTAACCGAATTTACCGCCCGGCATCCTTACTATAATAATAAAACTTTCATAGCCATATGTCAAACATTAATCATAACGCAACGGTAAATATTGCCCATTTTCCGTATTCACTCTGTACGGAAATAGTGCCTTTGTGTCTTTTTACTATCTCGCTTGCAATAGACAATCCCAGTCCGTAGCCGCCGCTTTCACTGTTCCTTACCTCGTCAATACGATAAAACCGCTCAAATATCTTATCAAGCTTATCCTTCGGAATACCCTTTCCCGTATTAAAAACCTCAATAATTTTCTTATTTGAACGGGTATAGAGCCTGACTCTTATTTCACCGTTTTCATCGGAGTATTTTATCGCATTATCTATGAGTATTGTAAGAATATGCTTTATTGAGCTCGTATCTCCTCTGTACATAATACCCGGCTGAATATCGGTTTCGTACTTTTTCCCCAATTCAAACATTCTGCTTTCAAAGGGCAAGGCTGTCTGTAAAATAAGCTCAGAAAGGTTAAATTCCTCAAATACAAACCTGTGCCCGCTTTTATCATCAAGTCTTGCAAGTGAAAGCAGTTCATTCACAAGCTCATTGAGCCTTGCGGAATCATTTTTTATATACGAAAGCCATTTGTTATCGCCTATTTCAGCTTCAAGTACATCAGCATTTGCTTTTATTACGGCTATGGGTGTTTTAAGCTCATGGCTTGCATTCGATATAAACAGCTTTTGCTTATCGAAAGTTACCTTAACAGGCCGTACCAACCAGAAAGACAGACAAACCGCCAATGCAAAAAACAGAACAAGAGCAATCCCGCCGATTATCAGCGTGTTTACCGCAAGATTTCTGTTCTGCTGCATAATTGTGCTGACATTAATAAAAACAACAATAACCCCATAAGCCTTTTCCTTGATGAGATAGGCATAATTTCCTATGTACCCTTTGTCATTATCCGACATAAATGCCTGGTTTGCATACTCTATAAGCAACTTTTTATCAACGTTCTGACTTTGATTTATAGTTATCTCCACGCTTCCGTTTGTTGCAATTTTAACTGCAAAGCTTTCGGAATATATGTCGTCCGAGGCATGATACGGATCAAAGCCTGTCATAATGCTTACTCCGTTTCCATCTGCAAGTCTTTCAAGTGAGCGTTGTATTTTATTGTTGTTATTGACCTGCGACATTATATTTACAGCAAGCATAATAACTATCAATGAAACTGTAAGAAGAACCGTAATTATTATAACAATCTTTTGCTGAAGCTTCTTTATCATGATTATTATACCTCAAGACAATAGCCGATTCCTCTGCGTGTTTTTATCTGTACCTTTGAATGTATGAGGTTCAATTTTTTTCTCAGGAATGATATATATACCTCAACGTTGTTATAAGCACTGTCATCAGAGTTTTCCCATATTTCATTTACGAAGTTTTCCTTCGTGACTATATTTCCTGTATTGGATATAAGAATCTCCATCATACGGAACTCTTTTCTCCCGAGAACTACAGTATTATTGCCGCATATAAGCTCAAATTTCTTGAGATCAAGGGTTATATCACCGAATTTCGGATTTATATCGGGCACCTGATTCAGCCGCCTTGCTATTGCCCTTATCCTTGCAAGAAGCTCACCTGTTTCAAACGGCTTTGTGAGATAATCGTCCGCCCCACAGTCAAGCCCGTTAATCTTATCCTCAACCTCGGATTTTGCTGTAAGCAGCAGCACCGGCATATCCATTCCTTTCACCCGTATACAGCTGAGAACATCGAGTCCGTTCATAAAAGGCAGCATTATATCAAGTATCATACAGTCAAATTTTCCTGTCAATGCTTTTTCAAGCCCGATTTTGCCGTCAAAGGCAAGCTCAACAGAATAGCCCTCTATTCTTAGAATTTCGCCAAGTGCCTCGGCAAGACCTTTTTCATCTTCAACAACAAGTATTTTCATATCCGTTCCCCACTTTTATATTTACATCGGTAAAATCATTCTTTAAGCCATTTTCTGCGGTAAAGTCTCGACGGTCTGTGTCCTGCATCAGACGTCATTTTATCGGTCGGCTCCGCAAGTATTGAGTATTTTCTTCTGAATGCCGCTTTGATTTGTTCCTTGCCGAGTATTATCTCATAAACTCTCTGCAAATCGGTAAGCGTAAAATACTCAGGCATCAGATTGAGTGCGATGTCCGTATATTTCACCTTTCCTCTGAGTCTTTTCAGAGCACAAAGAATTATTCTTACATGGTCAAAGGCTATGCCGTTATTTTCCGTAATTTCATATGTATTCTGCACACCCCTTGGATTTTTCAGCATCGTATGTCTCACCTTTCCCGAAAGAAACGTATTTCCGCAGGACAGTTCAAGCTTATACTCTGTTACTTTCTCAAACCCGTTCTTAAATTCCTTTATGATTTCTTCATCGGTATAAGCCTTAACAGTGAACCATTCTGCTCGTCCCACATCATCTCCTGCCTCCACGTAAACTTTGTCGCTGTCTGCAAGTGCAAGATACGAACAACTGATAACCCACATCCCGGGGGCACGCCCGGGCTCACTGAATGTATAAAGCTGTTCAAGGTAGATGTCGTCAACCCCGGTTTCCTCAGCCAACTCACGTATGGCGGCATCCTCTGTTGTTTCGTCCGGATTGACAAAGCCACCGGGCAATGCCCATGACCCTGAATACGGATGACCTGACCTTTTTATAAGAAGTATTTTCAGTTCCTTTCCGGGAAGCTTTCTGTAATTATCCTCTTTTGTCCGGGTAACCGTGAATATAACCGTATCCACAGCTACGCTCGGTTTTTCATAGTCTCCCGGACGGTATGTGTCAAGAAATTCCTTTTCTGTCAGTCCGTTCTTATCTCTCAATTCCTCCATACCGATCACCTGTTAGTATTTATTTAATAATATCATAATAACATTATAATATATACATTTTTATGTGTCAACGGATTTTTTTAAAAAGTATCGGGATTTGTGTGATGTTTTTTTATATGAAGAGATGTCATTTTTTCATCCCTCAAAAGCTTTTTTACTATTGCATTTACCGATGTTTTTATTATATAATTGTTTTTGTAGGAATATTTGCGGGAGGGTGGTATTATGCGTACAGACAAAATCAGTTATTATCTCGACATTGCGGAAACCGTTCTTGAAAGGGGCACTTGTATCCGGCGTAATTTCGGAGCTATTATCGTTAAAAATGATCAGATAATATCTACAGGCTATGTAGGTGCACCGAGAGGAAGAAAGAATTGTACAGACCTTGGGGTATGTGTCCGTGAAACATTGAAAATACCCCGCGGTGAGCGTTATGAGCTTTGCCGCTCGGTACACGCGGAGCAGAATGCCATTATCCATGCCCGACGTGAAGATATGATAGGTTCGGTACTGTATCTTGTCGGAAAGGATGCCCGGACCGGAGAATATGTTGAAAATGCCTCCGCCTGTTCCATGTGTAAGCGTATGATAATAAATGCGGGAATTTCTCAGGTTATAATAAGAAACAGCAAAGAAAAATACACGGTTGTAGATGTAAACGATTGGATTACAAATGACGAATCTCTTGACGGAGTTATGGGATACTGAACATATTCCCAAGGCTTTAAGTCTATGTAAGTTTCGGAAACATGATTAAGTAAGGAATGATGATAATATGAAATTTGATGCTCAGGATTGTATTCTTGTCGGCAAATACCGCCTGACACCCACAATCTATGATTTCCGCCTTAAAAATGCACAGCTGGCAGAAATTACAAAACCGGGACAATTTGCCCATATTCTTGTTCCGGGTAAAACTCTTCGCAGACCGATTTCAGTATGTGATGTCGAGGGTGATATCATACGTATCGTTTTTGAAATACGCGGTGACGGAACGAGGATTCTTTCCGAATGTGAGATCGGAGATAAAATTAATATTATTGCTCCTCTCGGGAGGGGCTTTGATATACCGCAGGATAAGAAAATTGCTTTTATCGGCGGCGGTATCGGCGTACCGCCCATGCTGTACAGTGCAAAGCGGGCGGGAGAAGGCTGCGTTGTTATCAATGGCTTCCGTGATAAGAGTGCGGTTATACTTACCGAGGATTTCAAAAAAATCGGCTGTAGGCTGATAGAAACAACCGATAACGGAACATACGGAATACACGGCTTTGTCACATCTCCGCTTGAGGAAATAATTAATGATATAGATATGATATGTACCTGTGGTCCTACACCCATGCTTAAAAATATATACAAACTTGCAAAAAAGCATAACAAGCCGTGCTTTGTTTCACTTGAGCAAAGAATGGCCTGCGGTGTCGGTGCCTGTCTCGGCTGTGCCGTGGGCATAAAACGGGCGGACGGAACACTTATGTATAAACACGTATGCAAGGACGGACCTGTATTCAATGCAGAGGAGGTGGCTTGGTAATGGCTGATTTAAGTGTAAATATAGCAGGTGTTGAATTCAGCAATCCCATTATTGCCGCGTCCGGAACAATAGGCTTCGGGCATGAATACGGTGAGCTTTATCCCCTTTCGGTTTTCGGCGGAATATCATGTAAGGGTACTACCCTTAAGGAGCGTCCCGGGAATCCGCCTCCGAGAATTGCTGAAACACCAATGGGAATGCTCAACGCAGTCGGTTTGCAGAATCCCGGTGCCGAGCATTTCATAAACATTGAGCTTCCGTGGCTTAAAAAGCAGAATACCGTCGTTATTGCCAATGCTGCCGGCAGCACTGAAAGTGACTACTGCGAAATTACGGAATTGCTTTCGGATACGGATGTTGATATGATTGAGCTTAATATATCATGTCCGAACGTGAAGGCGGGCGGCGCACAGTTCGGAACGTCTCCCGAATCCGTTGAAAAAATAACCTCCGCAGTTCGCAGGTATTGCAAAAAGCCTCTTATAATCAAGCTTTCGCCTAACGTTGCGGATATTGCCGCGGTAGCGAAGGCGGCGGAATCAGCAGGTGCGGATGCGGTTTCACTTATCAACACCCTTACGGGAATGAGAATTGATATAAACACTCGCAGACCGATAATAAGGAATGTAACCGGAGGAATGTCGGGACCGGCAGTATTCCCCATTGCCGTAAGAATGGTATATCAGGTTAAAAAGGCTGTCAAAATACCCGTAATCGGTCTTGGAGGAATAAGCACATGGCAGGATGCTGTTGAAATGATGATGGCAGGTGCAGATGCCATACAGATAGGTACAATTCTTTTTACGGATCCGTATGCGCCCATAAAGATTTCCGAGGGGCTTCACGGCTGGCTTGATATGCATGACATGAAATCCGTGACTGAGCTTACCGCTACGGTAATCACTGACTGATAGGTCGGAGTATAGGAGGAATGAGTTTTGACTAAACTTATTATTGTCCGTCATTGTCAGGCAGCGGGGAATCTTGAAAGGTTTTTTCAGGGGAAAATTGATAGTGATATTACACCGCTCGGCAAAGAGCAGATAGACGCAACCTCTGAATTTCTAAAAGACGAAAAAATAGATGTTATATATACAAGCACTAAAAAACGTGCCCGATTGAGTGCGGATGGAATCAACAAATACCATAACCTGCCTGTTATAATTGATGAGCGTCTTTGTGAAATTGATGCCGGAAAATGGGAGGGTGTTCATTTGCCAGATATTGAAAGGCTGTATCCCGAACAGTTTTATAACTGGCGTAATGTACCGTCGGAATTCCGGGCACCTGACGGAGAATCAATGACAGACGTATATAATCGTGTCAGTGCCGCACTCAATGACATAATCAGAGACAATATCGGGAAAACTGTATGTATTGTTTCTCATGGCTGTGCAATAAAGAACATGGTATGTTATCTGCACGGAAAATCTGTAGATGACGTCGGTAACTACCCTATTGGCACAAATATGTCGGTAAATATTGTTAAAACAGATGAAAACATGAAAACGGAGTTTTTGCTTGAAAATTATTCCGGACATCTTACATAATAAATTACGGAGAAAAAAATGATAATATTTTCAGTTGATTACGGCAAGGCGAGAACAGGTCTGGCCGTATGCGATAAAAACGAAATAATTGCCACACCTGTCGGTGTGATAACGGAATATAATATGGAGAAGCTTTCGGATAAGGTCGCCGATTCGGCAGTTGAGCATCATGCGGAGCTTATTGTTGTAGGTCTTCCTCTTAACATGAACGGCAGCGAGGGTGATAGTGCGGAAAATGTACGTATTTTTTCCAAAATGCTTGAGAATAAAACCGGAATTGAGGTAAAATTATGGGACGAAAGATGCACAACCGTCACAGCACACAGATACCTTAACATGACAGATACAAGAGGAAAAAAACGAAAGGCTGTTGTCGACAGTGTAGCCGCCGTCATTATACTGGAGGATTATCTTAATTTCAGGAGGAATAACAAATGACCCTTCTACCGAGTCAGAAGCTTACGATAAGCGAATTTTTTGTTTCTCTTGCAGCCGGACTTATGCTGTATCTTTTGCCGAATGATGCTAAAAATCAGTTTGAATCCGAAGGCATATGCATAGGCTTTATCTTCCTTGTTTCATTTGTGATAATATCGGTATTGTTCTTTATAACAAAACGATATGAGGCATTGGGAACGGCTCTTATGACATTGTCCTCGCTGTGTCTTATAAATCTGATTATTTCGGTTATAAGCGGTGTTATATCAAGAGGAAATGAATATTGGCCCAAGCTTACCGAATATAATATTATCTCTATGTTTATTTTGTGGACCGTACCTTTTTTGTTTGGTGTTATGATAAGGCTGCTGACAAGTGAAGCTTCAGATACTAATGATTCAAGGCGGAGCTTCATACGCTTCATATCACTCAGTATGGGCTCCCTGCTTATAATTTACGGTATGGTTCTGATACTGAGGATGATTATTCCGACAGCGCCGGATATGCAGGGAGTGAGAACGATTTCATTTGAACCGTTTGCATATATAAGGGAATGTCTTGACGGTTCGGAAAACGGAACAATTTTTCGGCTGATATGGAACGGTATAGTTTTCGCACCACTGACGTTTTATTTGTCTGTGCTTATTCCCCGTTTCCGAATTTTCCATGGTATAATCCTCGGATTTATACTTGGTATTGCAATAGAAGGCTTTCAGCTCCTTTTCAATACGGAAACAGCATACCTTGATGATGTCATTATCTACATTATCGGTGCGGTACTCGGAATATGCATAAAATATGCTTTGAACGGTCTTCGATATCTGCTGTCACAGGGCAAGGATCCCTGTATGCTTACCCTTGAGTACATTCCTGTTCCCAAAAAGAACAGGGGCGAAGCTCAGGTCATAGAAGATTGATTTTGGATAAAATAAAAAACGGAGATATTGTGATAATGTATACCGCAATATCTCCATTTTATTATATAATTTAAACAACTCTTTAAATCCGCTGTTACTAATCAAATATTGATGTAAATATACCGGAATTTATTTGTCTGGGACCATTAGGAACAGGTCTGAGGATATAAATATTGTCATATCTGTCACGCAGTTCCTGACGAGTGTCCTCGGCTTTATTTTCATCATCAAATATTCCGAAAACCACCGAACCGCTGCCTGTCATTACGGCTCCGTAGGCACCGCATTCCTTCATAACATTTTTTATATCCCTGATTTCCGCTATATCCGAAACCTCTTCAAACTTATTGTACATATTTCCGGCTATTTCCCTGACATTTCCGCTGCATATGGCATCTATAACCGCTTCGGGACTTTTTATGCTGTCATAGCCTATCAAGTCCGATTTTTCATATGCCTCCCTTGTGGATATCCCGAAATCAGGCTTTACCGCAACTATCGTACAATCAGGCATATCGGGAAGCGGACTCAATATCGTTCCTATGCCTGTTGCATTCATTGTTCCTCCGTAAATGCAGAACGGCACATCGGCACCGACCAACTCCCCTATTTCCGCCATTTCATCCATGCCCAAACCTGCCTCAAGCATTTTATTCAGCGCAAAAATCACTGCGGCGGCATCCGTACTTCCTCCCGCCATTCCGGCACCGTATGGAATACGCTTTTTTATTTTTATTGCTACTTCCATTTTTGGGATACCTGTATATTCAAAAAATTTTTCCGCCGCTATATAGGCGGTATTCTCATTTGTGCAGGGAATATTCTCATCCGTGCAGCTTACACTTATTTCACTTCCGCTCTCGTCAAGCGAAACCGTTATATCATCATAAAGCGATACCGTCTGCATTACGGTATTTATAAGATGATATCCGTCATTTCTTTTTCCTGTTATGTCAAGAAAGAGATTAAGCTTTGCGGGGGAAGCAACTGTCATACGCATATATGTACAACCTTTCATTAATACATTGAAAATCTGATATTTTCAGACTCTTACATCTGATTCGTTGAGCGAATACAAAAATCTTTCTATTCTTTCAAGAGCAACCTTGATATGGTTGAGCGAATATGAATAGGAAACTCTTGCAAATCCCTCTCCGCATTCACCGAATGCAGTTCCGGGAACGATTGCAACGTGCTGTGAATGTATAAGGTTCTCGCAGAAATGCTCCGATGTCAGTCCCGAAATTTTAATACTCGGGAATACATAAAATGCACCCTCGGGTTCAAAGCATTTAAGCCCCATTTTACAGAAACCGTCTACTATAAATCTTCTCCTTATATCATATTCCTCACGCATATGCTCTATATCGCTGTCGCCATGCCTGAGTGCCTCTATCGCCGCATATTGTGCAGTTGTCGGTGCACTCATTATGGCATACTGATGAAGCTTTGTCATCTGGGATATAACGGGTTCCGGACCGAGGGCATAACCGAGCCTCCAGCCCGTCATAGCATAGGACTTTGAAAAACCGTTTACAACGATTGTCCGATCTCTCATGCCCTTTATTGAGGCAAATGATATATGCCTTTCCTTGCCGTATGTAAGCTCTCCGTATATTTCATCGGAAAGGACTATTATATTATGCTTCTCTATTACCTTTGCTATTTCTTCAAGATGCTCCCTTCTCATAACGGCACCTGTGGGGTTATTCGGAAAAGGAAGTATAAGAAGCTTTGTCCTCGGTGTTATAGCCTCCTCCAATTCCCTTGCGGTAAGACGAAATTCGTTTTCCGCTCTCGTCTTTATTATAACCGGCACACCGCCCGCCATTAATGTCATAGGCTCATAGCATACAAAGGACGGCTGCGGTATAAGCACCTCATCACCATCGTCGATTAGCGTACGGATACACAGATCTATAGCCTCCGAACCCCCGACCGTCACAAGTATTTCCTCATTCGGGTCATATTCGACATCAAATCGTCGGGAAAAATATTTGCTTATCTGATCTCTCAGTTCGGCAAATCCCTTGTTCGGAGAATACCACGTTCTTCCCCTCCTCAGTGATTCTATGCCCTCCTGGCGAACGTGCCATGGCGTTGTAAAATCAGGCTCACCGATACTAAGCGAAATAACATGATCCATTTCATTTGCTATATCAAAAAATCTTCTTATTCCCGAGGGCTTCAACCCCTGTATTTTCTTATTCAGCAAGGTTGTATAATCCATTATACTATCATGCTCCTTTGCTCATCATCTTCGCTTTCATCGTGGAAAACCACGCCGCCCTGCTTGTAGGTATTCAGCACGAAATTCGTAGCCGTACCTATTACCGCATCAAGAGTTGAAAGCCTTTTTGAAACAAACTCTGCTATCTCCTGAATAGTATTTCCCCTCACCATTGCTATCAGGTCATACCTTGAGGAAGCCGCAAGATATACGTTCTCAACATTATCGTAGGACATAACTATCTTTGCTATATCATCAAATCCTGTTTCAGCTTTGGGTGTTACCTTAAGCTCTATTATGGCTCTGACACCCGAATCGGGGAGCTTTTCCCAGTCTATAAGTGTTTTAGTACCTTTTATAATACCGTTTTTCTTATATTCTTCGATCTGCTCCCTGACCGCCTGTTCGCTTTCCCCGAGCATAGCGGCAAGCTGAGCAGGTGTAAAGTCCGCATTTTCACTCAAAAGTTCCAAAAGCTTATACATAATTCAAACCCCATTTCCTGATTAAATATCTATATTATATATCAATTTGCAAGTTGTGTCAATTCATAATGCAAAATACTTGTAAGGTAAAAAATATTTTTTGATGATTAAATAAAATCAATAAAATATGGGGTCATCGAATCAGAAGCGATAAGCCTGTCCGATAACCCGCTACGATAAATATATAAAAATTTGTAAAAAACTAATATATCTATACTGTGGCATTCCTCACAAAACGCCTTCCTGTTTCACTGTGTTCATTTTTGAGATGATAAGTCATACTCTACTCATGTTTGCTGTAACACTCCACAGGCTTAAATTCCCCGGTAGCGACAGGTACATATCAGCATTTCCCTGAAAATGGAATCATGCAGATTGATAATTTGCTAAATTAAGACTTGCATTGAAATCTCTGTCTATCACAAGTCCGCATTCTTCACACCTGTAAACACGGTCGGAAAGTTTTAAATCACGTTTTATTTTACCACAACATGAACAGGTCTTTGAACTCGGATAGAATTGTGGAACTTCAACTAAAGAAATTCCATATTTCTGACACTTGTAAGCAATCTGACGTTTGAACTCATAAAATTTCTGTTCTTGAATTGCCTTTGCAAGGTGCTTGTTTTTCATCATACCTTTTACATTCAATGCTTCCATAACAATACGAGACGGCTTGGTTTTCACTATCTCTGTTGTGGTTTGGTGAAGGTAATTATTTCTGATGTTTGCAAGCCTTCTGTGCAATAATTTTATGATGTTCTTTTGTTTTTGGTAATTATGACATTCATTCAGTGGCTTGATAAGAATCGGAATCCTCTTGTTACCTATTGTTTTGTAACTTGATACATTCATTTCAAACATTCTTGACAATTTTCGCTGTTCTCTTTTCAGGACTTTTTCAAGTCGTCTGACTTCATGAGAACGATTTACATTTCTGTAAACTTTCCCATTTGAACAGATTGCCAAATCTTTTATGCCTAAATCAATACCAAGACTTTCATCAGTCAGTTTTTCTTGCTGTTCAGGTACTTCATATCCAACAGATAAATACCAGTATTTGCCGTCAAAGGAAATATGCGGGTCAGCATATTTCGTTCCTTTGGGCAATTTTGGCAATGGTTCGGAAGTTCTCACAAATCCTATCTTTTCACCGTGAAAACCGCCGTTTTTTTGGGAAAGGCTTTCATAATTCACATAAAAAGACGGTTTTGACCTGTGTTTTGCCTTATAGTGAGGTCTGCCGGAAACTCCTCCGAGAAATTTTCTCAATGCTTCCCATGCATCCTTTACCGCTTGTTTCGTCACATTGCAACCGACTTCTGTAAGCCATTTGCAAGTCGTTCTTTTCAAAACGGTAATTTGTTTACGGATTTTACCCTCACTGATGAACTTTTCCCCCGTTTTGCCGTTTTTCAGATACTTCTGATAGACACGTTCATTTTCTGAAAGAAAATAATTATACGCCCACCGAGATACTCCTGCACTTTTCCTGAACAATATTTCCTGTTCAGCTGTCGGTTTCAGCCGTATTTTCTTCGACAACAGCATTTGCTTTCACCTCATCAATCAACTTCCTTGTTTTCTTTGACCTTTGTCCATACAGCCTGTTTCGGTCGTAAGCTTTAGGGATTAAAAGCATTTAACGTTGAGTTTACACCGTTTGCACGATACAAAGGGTAGTCGTTTCAATAAATTTTTATATATTTCTATATATTTATATAAATTTATTGTAACTGCTTAGTTACCCATCATTATATTAAATTGTATCCGAGCAGTAAAGACATCTTATCCGATCTTACGTGCTTTGTCAGCCTTTCTCTGAACATTTAACAGCCTTATTATTTCATTAAGCTTGGGCGGATTACCGTACATAAGTACACCGATCTTATATATTGCCGCTGCAAGCATTCCCAAAAGGTACACTTCTACGACCTGTAGAACCAATGACAGACATATATCCCATACTTCAACATTTGTAAGAGAAACACGCACAAACATTGCAAGGGGACCGCTTATAGGCAGGTATGACAGTACATTCAATACACTTCCTCCCAAATCTTCGGATTGCATCATAAAAATAAGTACTAAATATACCACCGAAAGCACAAGAACTACCGGACTTATAAGTGTATTCAGATCCTCCGATTTTGAGGCAAATGAAGCAAGTGCACCAAGCAAAAACGCAACCATAAAATATCCGATTATAAAGAACACAAGGAAATATATTACTGTTAAAACAGGAATATTAAAATACTGTGACATAAATTCGTTTATGCCTGCGTCCGGACCGGACGAAACTGAGGCTATTCCCGTAAGGGCGATAAGTGTAAGCTGTGTAAGACCTGCAAGACCCGAGCCGATAACCTTGCCGAAAATCAGGTGAGAAGGTTTAGCACAGGTGATCAGCAATTCCATTGCTCTGGTATTTTTCTCGGTAACAACGCTCTGTGCAACCAACTGTCCGTATGTTGCAACAGCCATAAATGATACACACATAAGGAAATATACCGGTAAAAAGTTTTTGGTCTGATCCGTTCCGGTGGTTATCGTATTTTGTGTTATTGCGGGATTAAGAATTTTTTTCGCTTCATCGGACGCAATACCATGCTCACCGAGATATTTTATGCAATACATATTTTTGATAATATCGTACAGATTCTGACCGCTTTCACTGAACATTGAATTATTTACGGTTATATAGCTGCAGCTGAGTTCCTCATCTATGTATACGGCAAACAAATACTCTCCGTTATTGACATTATCCTTAAGTGATTTTATATTCTCATCCGTAATTTTTATATCACATTCAGGATAAAATGCAGAAAACTCGTCCCGGATTGTTTTATCATCATAAACGCTGCTGTTTACCGCAATAATACTCTTTGTTCCCTCTTCGTCATCAGCACCGCCGTCACTTGACATACCCGAAATAATACCGGGGATTAAAACCACAAGAAACACAGCCGCCATAAGCACAACGGTAACTATTATGAATGCCTTATTCTTTACACAATTCAGATATTCAAATTTCAATATTTTAAGCATCTGTTTCATATTCCGCCCTCCGTATATTCAACAAATATGTCATTCAATGACGGCTCACACACCTTGAAGGAATCAATGTCGAATTTTTCATCAAGTAAAGCATTCATAAGCTTCATCTTATCCCCGGCTCTTTTAAGCTTAACTCTTATTATAGGATCCTTTTCGTCCGTTTCCACTGTTTCACTGATATCACCCATGTTATGTATGATAAACGGTGCAATATTATTCTTTTGCAGTGAGCCTATCTCAATCATATTTCTCGGATAGCTTCTCTTGATTTCGGTTATATTTCCGCTGAGTACTATTTTGCCCGAATTGAGTATCGCTATATCATCACAAAATTCTTCTATGTAATTCATTTGGTGGCTTGAGAAAAGAACCATAGCACCTCCGTCAATAACCTCCTTGATAACATCCTTGAGAAGCATCGCATTTACGGGGTCAAGTCCCGAAAAAGGCTCATCAAGTATAACAAGCTGAGGATCACACAAAAGTGTCACGGCAAGCTGTATTTTCTGCTGATTACCCTTACTGAGCGTTTCAAGCTTTTTATCCTTATATTCCGACATACCCATTCTTTCAAGCCATCGCACCGTATTCCGAACCGCCTGTTTTTTACTCAGACCTCTCAGCATACCGAAATATATGAGCTGCTCCCCTATTTTCTTTTTCGGATAAAGTCCTCTCTCCTCGGGAAGATACCCTATGCGAATATTATTCCTGTCAAACGGCTTCCCGTCAATGAGGATATCGCCGCTGTTCTGATAAAAAACTCCCATCACTATTCGTATTGTTGTGGTTTTTCCCGCTCCGTTTCTTCCGAGAAGACCGAGAGCCTTACCGCTCTCAGCTGTTAAGGAAATATCCCTCAATACTTCCTTTTCGCTGAAACTTTTGCTCAGATTCTTAATTTCCAATTTCATTCAAATCACCAACTCCTTCATAGTATATATTTTTATTCATAAATTTCTCAATATCATCGCCATAAAGATTTACGGCAATCAAAAGCTTTGCATATGCACTTTCCTTATTCATATCATACAACGGCAATGCACCGTTTTTCAGCATTATATCACTTGTTTCATACATTCCTGCCGCACTTTTCTGAAATGAACACATATACATCGGTATGCCATTTTCTTTGCACCGATTCAAAAGTGTTAAGGCTTTTTGGTTTACAGTTGTCGAATGATACGTCATGTGTAAAACAGCACCTGTATTTTTATCAAAAATAATTTTATCATAATCAAGTGACGGATAAGGCATTATCATGCAAACGGATTTTTTCAAATGAATACTTTTAAGTTCCTTAAGACTTTTATGTGTTTCCAATACTCTCATATCAAAATGGGGAACCGATTTTATTTTTCCATATCTGTCAATGAATGCAAGCGGTTTTCCGTCAGCCGAAGAAAAACAGTCGCTAATTCTGTCCGCTTCATTTATTCTTGTGGGGATATATACTTCAACACCGTCCGCAGTACCGCTTCCGTATACAGTATAGACTCCGCCTCTTACATTTTCTATAAGTCGGACTGAGGCATTGAAATTCATCAGGGCATTACTCCGAGGGTCGTCCGGGACAAAATTTGCCGCCGTAATTACTGTCGGAATATCAAGATGATTAAGGCACATTCCGAGCATAGCCGAGGAATATGACAGCGTATCGCTTCCGTGTGTTATTATCATACCGTCAAAGCCTGACAAATCGAGGGAAAGTATATAATTTATAAGACTTTCCCAATGCCGGGAATCAAGATTTTCGCTCAATATGTTCATCGGCGACTTTATTACAAATCGGCAGTCATCATGTTCACTTTCATACATTTCAAGCACCCTGCATCTTCCTCTGTCCGTGCCTATTATGCCGTTCCGATTCACACTGCCTATTGTTCCGCCCGTCAGTATAAGCAAAATATTTTTCATCTTGTCATCTCCGTCAAAAGATATGTATTGCGAAATTATTAAGCGGATTATTCCTGTCGCTTGTTATCGCCATATATCTCCTTTCCAAAAGTATATCAAATTAATATAATTTTGTCAACGGTTTGTTTTTTATCGTTTACCGGTTTAAGAAATTTCTATTTTATCCTGAGATTAACGAAAATGTTTTATTATTAATTATAATGATAAAGTAAGCTGTAAAGTTTTTAAGCATATATTCATTACAATTTAAAAAACGTAATGTATAATACATAGGTATTATAGCATACTTTTTTAATTGCTGTTTTTAATTCGTTTTTTAATTTCAGTAAATATTTAATACATAATTCCGTTTTGCTTGCTTATATATGATAAGATGTGTTATAATAGACAAGAATATACAGAGATTTAATCGTGAAAGGAAAATCTTATTTATGAAGCTTGTTTCATGGAATGTAAACGGACTGAGAGCCTGTATGCAAAAAGGTTTTATAGATGTCGTGAGAGAACTCGCTCCGGATTTTATCTGCCTTCAGGAAACCAAAATGCAGGAGGGACAGGCGGAGGTTCCGCTTGAGGGATACAATAAATATTTTAACAGTGCCGAAAAAAAGGGGTATTCGGGCACGGCAGTATTTACTTTGCATACTCCGGAAAGCGTTACATATAACGGTATGAATATAGAGGCACATTCCCACGAGGGCAGAATGATAACACTTGATATGGGAAGCTTTTATCTTGTTAATGTGTATACACCTAATGCGAAAGACGGGTTACTAAGAATTGATTACCGCATGGAATGGGAAACCGACCTGAGAGAATATCTTATGCGGCTTGACAAGGAAAAGCCTGTCATATATTGCGGTGACCTTAATGTTGCACATAATGAAATAGATCTGAAAAACCCCAAAGCTAACAGGGGCAATGCCGGATTTTCTGATCAGGAAAGAAATAAAATAGCCGAACTTCTTGACAGCGGCTTTATTGACACTTTCCGTTACCTCCACCCGGATGACGTGGGAAGATACAGCTGGTGGTCATACAGATTCAACGCAAGAAAAAATAATGCCGGATGGCGTATTGATTATTTTATTGTTTCCGACAGGATAAAGGAAAAAATAACAAAGGCGGATATACTCTCCGATATATATGGGAGTGACCATTGTCCGGTTATATTGGAAATAGATATTTAATTCCGGCAAAGCATCCGATAAAAACAAAATAAATTAAGTAAGCAGGTGTAAATATGATCAAAGTCAAAAACTTGACAAAAACCTATGTCAGAGAAAAGGCTCTCGACAATGTCAGCTTTTCACTCGGCGAAGGCGATATCCTCGGCTTTCTGGGACCTAACGGTGCCGGCAAGTCCACAACAATGAATATCATAACAGGGTATCTTTCGGCAGACAGCGGAACTGTTGAAATTGACGGCATTGATATTCTTGAAAACCCCACGGAAGCCAAAAAGAAAATAGGATATCTTCCCGAAATTCCGCCGCTTTATAATGATATGACTGTGCAGGGATATCTTGAATTTATTTTCAAACTGAAAAAGATAAGACTCCCGATGAGGGAACATATTTCAAAAATCTGCGATATGGTAAAAATCACGGATGTGAAGGGCAGGATAATAAAGCATCTGTCAAAGGGCTATCGTCAGCGTGTGGGTCTTGCACAGGCACTTTTAGGCGAACCTCCCATACTTATCCTTGATGAGCCCACAGTCGGTCTTGACCCGCAGCAGATTATAGAGATAAGAAAGCTTATCCGTGATCTCGGGAAAAAACATACCATAATTCTTTCCTCACATCTTCTTTCTGAGGTACAGGCTGTATGCGATAAAATAATTATAATAAATAACGGTAAAATTGTAACCGAAGGTCTTACCGATGAACTCACGGCTACAGGTAAATCCACAACTCGCATGAATCTTATAATTGAAGGACGTATGCAGCAGGTTTACTCGTTACTTCAAAGAATAGACGGAATAACGAATGTAACGGAACAAGGTGAATGTGAAAAAGGATGTTATGAATACGTTATCGAAAGCAACAGGGATGTACGCAGACTTATCTTCAGAGCTTTTGCCAAAACCGATTATAATATTCTGTCTATGAAACCCGTTTCCGTATCTCTTGAAGATACATACCTTGATATCATTACCGGAAAAGCAGAGGAGGAAAATAAAAATGTCAGCGATATTTAAAAGAGAGCTTTGCTCATATTTCACTTCACCCGTTGGCTATGCCGTGCTTTCGATATTTATGTTTTTCAGCGGCATTTTCTTTTGGGTTCAATGTCTTTATGTCGGGACCTCAAATATGTCTACAGTATTTCAGAGTATGTTTTTTATAGTTCTTTTTGTTATACCTCTTATAACAATGCGTCTCTTTGCAGAAGATAAAAAACAAAAAACGGAACAGGCTCTTTTAACCGCACCGGTCAGTATCCCCGGCATAGTTTTTTCAAAGTATCTTTCCGCCCTTGTAATGCTGGTATTTTGCCTTTGCTCATATATAATTGAGGGTATCGCACTTTCCTTTATGACTACGCCTGATTGGAGCGTTATTCTGGGTAATGTTTTCGGCATGGCTCTGCTCGGCTCGGCTTTCTGTGCAATAGGAATATTTATATCCTCCCTGACGGAAAGTGTTATAGTAGCCGCGATTGCCTCATTTGCGGCAAACGCCCTGATAAGCCTTTTTGATACCGTAGCTTCGACAATTCCTGTTGATTTCATAAAGAATTTCATAAGCTCGCTTTCTTTCCAGACACGTTACGGTCATTTCGCCTTAGGTCTGTTTTCTCTTGCGGATATTGTATATTTTGTCACGATAACCTTCATTTTTCTTTTCCTTACAGACAGGGTTATCGAAAGAAAAAGATGGGCATAAGGAGGATTTGAGATGTCTGATAAAAATGTAAAGTCAACAGACGAAAAGGAAAATAATAATACGGCAGGAAAGGCGGAGTCCGCCAAAGTCGGGACTGTGAAGAAAAAAACTATGTCAAGAAAGTCAAAAAGGAGAATAATATCTCTTGTAAGTATATGTCTTGTTATTACAGCGGCTGTACTCCTGAATATAATTTCCGGTGTTCTGACGGACAGATTTGCTCTTCTCACCGCCGATATCACGAGCAGCGGTTCTTTCAATATATCCGAGGCTTCCGCAAAAATAGCACAATCCCTCAAGAAAAAGGTTTCAATAACCTTCCTGACAGACAGAACGAGCTATGAGGCATATGATACATACTGTAAACAGGTTACAAGCATTGTCGATCAGATGAAAAAGAATTCCAACGGCTTACTTACAGTAGAGTATACAGACCTTCTTAAAAATCCTAATATTGAAAATGAATATCAGGACGAAACACTTTCCGTTACGGACATTATCGTAAAATGCGGAGATAAATATAATCATCTCACGGTTCAGGATATGTTCAATTTTGATCTATACGGAGAATATCAATATATCACCTCATCAAAAGCTGAGTCTGCATTGGCCAGTGCCATAGTAAAAGTGACAAGTGATGCGGAAACGAAAATAGCAATACTGACAGACAAAAGTGAAGACAGCTATTCCACACTTGAGACGGTCCTTGCCTCCAATAATTATATTCTTACACCAATCAGTATTGAATCCGATAATATTCCTAAGGATATAGACACTGTTATAGCATGGGCCCCGACAGAGGATTACAGCAGCAAAGCAATTAAAAAACTTGAAACGTTCCTTAACAATGACGGAAAATACGATAAGAACCTTATTTTTGTTGCCTACAGATATGAAATAGAATGCCCTGAAATAACGGCACTTTTGAAAAAATACGGAATGACGCTTGAAGACGGTCTGGCATTTGAAACTGACAGTTCAAGAATGATGACGCAGAATGATGCATACAGAAATATTGCCGCAACCTTTGATTCGGAACAGTATATATCTAATTATACAGACGATGATCTGCCTGTGCTTGTATCAATGGCAAGATCAGTGAGCATATCAGGAGATAACGCAGAATCACTTGTACAATATTCAAGCCAGTCCGGGGTATGTCCGTATTCGGTTGATGAAAACTGGAATTGGCAGGATTATGCTACAGGATATGTTCCTGTCGTAGCACAAGGGGTAACGGGAAATGACGATGGGGTCTCAAGACTCATATTTGCAGGCTCAACTATGATGTTGAATGATCAATTGACCGAGGATAAATTCACAAACAGAAAATATCTTTTCAATATTCTCAATGAAATAAACCACCGTGAGGATGACACGGTTTATATTGATGATAAGGTTATTACAGAATACGATCTTTCATCCGTAAGTTCTCAGACAACAACGGTTACGGGTGTAATCATATATGCGGTAATACCCTTGCTTATTCTCGGAGCAGGTCTGTGCGTATTTATTTTACGCCGAAGAAAATAACGGAGGTCAGACATGAAAAAAAATCTTCGATTTATAATATTTTCCGCCGCACTTGTTTTTATACTCGGGGCTGCCCTCATTGTTGTTCTGAATCTGCCCGAAACAGATTACGGAGGAGAAAAGGACACGGTAAGCTCAGATATACTTCTATACGACAAGACAAAGCTTGATGCAGAAGAAATTACCGTCAAAAACACCGATGGCGAATATGTGCTTATCGGATATAACTACATTGATCAGGCAAGCAGACTCGGATACGGTTCATTGTATGAAGAATCCTCCGGAGAAGACTCCGACTCCGACTCGGAGTCAGAAGCTTCCTCCGAGTCATCAAACAAACGTGTTGATAAGAACAATGAGGAAGTCACAATATCCATGTTATACACAATGCAGGGATATGAAAATGCACACCTGTCAAAAGATATGACGGATCAGCTTGCTTATCAATGCTCCTATGCCGCCGCAACAATGCTTGTAGACAAATCCGGAAAGAAATATGCGGAATACGGTCTTGACAAACCTGTTTCCACTGTTACAACCGTATTCAGCGATAATTCCGAGGAAACACTTTATATAGGAAACACTGCTCCCGATGATCAGGGGATATATGTCAGATGGGGCGGAAATGATAACGTATATCTTATGCCGATTGATTCTGTAAATATGTTCCTCATAAAAAAACTGCAGATGTTTGATAAAACTCTCTCAAAAGAATTTAATAATGAAAATAATGATAACAGTATAGTCAATCTTACAATATCGGGCACAGGATATGATAAGCCGATTAAAATAGGCAACGGCTCCGATGCTATGACCACCTCTCAATATGTTATGAATTCTCCGTATCGTGAAATATGCGGTGCGGCAATGGTTGAGAGCGTCGGAGAGGCAATATTTGGAATTACAGGAGATGAAGTTGCAGCGGTACAAATCACCGATAAAGATAAAAAAGAATTCGGTCTTGATAAGCCTTATATGAAAATCACGGCTAAGGCATCGGACGACTCCTCGGTATCCATGCTCGCATCAGAGAAAGATGAGGAAGGAAACTGCTATATTATGGCTGACGGTGGGGATACAATCTGCAAGACTTCTGCCGAGGAAATAGAATCATGGTATGATGTAAAGTATACTGATTTTCTGGCTTTTGCCTATATTATGCCGGATATGAACAAAGTGACAAAATTGGATATCAGTTATAACGGAAAGGAAACGGATTTTGAACTTAAGCATGAGGTTGGAGTAAACGACCTTTTTGAAGAGGTTATAACAACAACAGCTACACTTGACGGAGAAAAAATTGATTATTCAAACCTTACAACCTTTATTTATAATCTTTCCAATATCACAAGGAAGGAAATGAATCTTAAAAATCTTGACGGATATGAAGAGGTCGCCTCATTCACGTTCGCCTATCAGGGGGATGACGAAATCACCGATAAGTTAGTAATCTATAAAAACGATAAGAGCAGATATGCGGTGACCCTGAACGATGTTCTTGAGGGAACGACAGACGGAGAATATGCCGAAACGGTTTTCGAGCAGATAGACAAAATTGCACTGAAGGATAGTTTGCCTAAACTGAATGATACGGAAGAAAGTGAATCTTCGGATGAGTTTTTGAAGGAGGCTTCAAATGAATAAAATAAAGGAATTGTATCTCAAGTACCGTGAGGTCATAATGTACCTTATTTTCGGGGGGCTTACAACGCTTGTCAACTTTATAGTATTTGCCGCACTGAGATATTTTGGTGTGGCACTGCTGCTGACAAACATAGCTGCATGGATATGCGCGGTACTGTTTGCTTACATAACCAATAAAAAATGGGTATTCCGCTCCCACACTGCCGATAATCGGGAGCTTTTCCGTGAGATAGTATCTTTCTACGGAGCAAGAATATTCTCTCTGTTAGTCGAGCTTGCACTGTTTTGGTTATGGACCGATATCATACTCATATCCAACCCCGAGATGAATACCACATTATATGAATATTGCGTCAAACTCATTATTCAGGTTATTGTTATTGTTCTGAATTATATCTTCAGCAAATTTTTTATATTCACTAAAAAGAAAAAAGACGACCTTGCCTGAGAGTCGTCTTTTTTTGCTTATACACAATCGAGTAGGGCGGATTTTCTCCGCCCTCTCACACCACCGTACGTGCCGTTCGGCATACGGCGGTTCAATTC
>CANPXK010000020.1 GCA_947585965.1 uncultured Clostridia bacterium | reverse complement strand
TCCGGGTCTTTTTTAATACAATTATTACATATTGACAAAATTTACTACTTGACATATCTACGAATAGAAGCTATAATATATGTGGGAGAGTAGTAAGATTGTGCATTATAATTTTGATATTCTCGTAGTACTCCTTTCTATAAAACAAAAATCACAGGCTGAGAAATTCGCCTGTGATTTTTTTATTTCGGTATTAAATACGGGAATATATTCTTTTAAATATCGTCATTATATATGAAGGCCTTCAAACAAAAATATAACGGAGGGGGAAAATTATGGAGGATCAGGATATCGTAAAATTATTATTTGAACGAAGCGAATCGGCAATTTCCGAGCTTGATAAAAAATACGGCGGATATTGTCGTAATATTGCGATCAACATATTGACGGTCGAGTCGGATGCCGAAGAATGTGTCAACGATGCATATTTCAGAACATGGAATTCCATACCTCCGCAGAAACCCGGAAAACTGGGCACATGGCTCGGCAGAGTAACGAGGAATACGGCTATTGATATGTGGAGAAAAAATCACAGGCAAAAGCGTTATTCAGGGATCGAAGAAATTCTTGACGAGCTTGAGGACTGCATACCCTCTCCCGACAATGTTGAGAATGAAATTGAGGGCAGGGAGCTTTCCGAAGCACTCAACTCATGGCTTGCATTGCTTACGAAGGGGGATAGAGTTCTGTTCATACAACGTTACTGGTACGGAGAAAAGGTAAATAAACTTGCCGGGGAATACGGAATGTCCGACAAGAAATTAGCTAAGAAGCTTTACAGACTAAGACAAAGCCTTAAAGCTGCTCTTGAGAAGGAGGGTTATTTATTATGAAAAAAAATAAAAGTGAAAAGCTGTATAATGCTATAACCGATATTGATGAACGTTTTATTGAAGAAGCCAAGGGAAAAATAAAGAATAAGGCACCGTCCTATGTAAAGTGGGCAATGAGTGCGGCGTGCCTGTGCATTGCAGCAGCCTTGGGCTTTACAGCAATCAACTATATCGGCAGAGTTAATGAGAATGAACCGGTTGACATCTCAAGCGATAAACAGGATGCCATATCAGAGCCCTCGGAAGGTTTCTCCCCTTACACCTCCGAACCCGAGGAGGTAAAGGATAATTCCGAATCCGACGGAACAGTTAAATATTCCGAGCTTGCCTTGCCGGAAACAGAGGAAAATGAAGAAGTACTGAATATGCCCGTGACATCCGAGGATATTGCAATGTTTGATGAGAATATGCTTAAAAATCAGACAGATAAGATTGTTGAGGGTAAAATTACCAACCTCTACGTCAAGGAATATAAGTATGATGTATATGACGATAAATTCGGTGAGGGCAGTGTTTTACACAATATTCTCAAAACCGTTGTTTATGAGGTGGCAGTTGACAGAACATGGTACGGAGATGATATAAGTGGGCAGACAATAGTTATAGAGGACAGTACAGCCTCATGTTTTGATCCGCTTCTGACACTGAAAAAAGGTATGAAATGTGTATTGCCGGTTTATGTATACGGTGAGAAATTATCTGTGGGTGACGGATATGCAGGTGGGGATATTACAAGAGCCGGTATTTATTCCTCAATTTATCCTTTCCAACCCCCTATACAAGTGACAACTGACGGTTCGTATCTTGTTTGCGGCTACTGGAAAACACTCACAGCAAAAAATGCAAAAAAAGTAATTATGGACGAGACCTATGACGGCTCCTACAGGAATTTTATGTATTTGGTTGACAAGGATACATTTGAACAGCAGATGAAAGTTCTTATCGAAAAAATTTAAAATATCCGTTCAAATACAAACAGCTCCGGCGGGGATCTATTCCTCACCGGAGCTGATTTTATAAAATGACCCTAAGCGTCAAGACAGCTTTGGTCGCCTGTGTTGAGGTAGTTTCTGACACGTTCGGCACATGGCAGCTTAGTATCGATTTTCGTAATATATTCAAAATGCTCTCTCGCTTTATCGTGTTCACCTAAAACAGTAAGGGCATAGCCTTTTATATAGTGGTAACTCACTTCGTCTTTGTATCCGCTGACTTTTTGTTTTATATCATAATAAGGATCTATACACTTCAGCAGTTCATCTGCTGTTTGCTGATTTTTTTCAAGAAAAAAGTCTGCTGAGGCACAGTACGTTCTGAAGATTATTTCATACTTGTTTACCATTTCCGGAGCCGAAAAGACCTTGGAGTTTTTTATATCATTCAGTGCGTTTTTTGCCATTGTGCGGTATTTGTCTGTTGACGTACGATCCTTCAGATGGGCATTGATCACCGTAAGGTTTGTCATAATTACAAATCTATTTATAACATTTGATTTTTTAGTTACATAGGGTTCAAGTGAGCTGCAAAACTCCTTTGCTTCGGAATACCTGTCTAAATTTATATATGCACTGCCTATATTAGTTTTGATCAAAGCCGTAATTTTTTCAGGCAGGTGGGAAGTCTTAAGAAAGCCCTTCTGTTCTCTTATAAACTCTGTCGGATCGTATGAAAGCTTTTCCAATGTCTTATTATATTTTTTATTTGCAGATATGAAGATGATAAACAGAATAATAACGAGGATTATGTACGTAATAATTATTACAATATAGCATAACGGCCGTGGAAGTAAAAATAATTCGGAAAGGAATATTATGAATGCAGCAGCTAATGAAATATAATATGCTGCTTTTGTTGATCTGAATAGCTTGTACATAAGATTAAGACCTCCGTATGTTTTTTGCTGTTTTTAATTATAATAAATAAACAGAGGTATGTCAACGAAAATAATATAGATCCGTTTGCAGTATGTTGGCAAAAATAGCCTTGACGGGGAAAAGGAAAAAGTATATACTTGATAATAGACATTCAATATTATATTTCAGATTTTTACATCTGCTTTACATTATATAAGGACAGTGATTTTATGAATGACAGTGAATATATGAGTATTGCCCTGGAACTTGCCAAAAAAGGCTGCGGCTATACATCTCCCAACCCCATGGTGGGTGCTGTCATTGTCAGGAACGGGGAAATTATAGGTCAGGGGTGGCACGAAAAATACGGCGAGCCTCACGCAGAGCGTAATGCACTGGCTTCATGCAAGGTTTCTCCGAGGGGAGCAACTATGTATGTCACACTCGAACCTTGCTGTCATTACGGAAAACAGCCGCCCTGTACAGATGCGTTGATAGAAGCGGGAATAAAACGTGTTGTTGTGGGGTCCGGCGATCCCAATCCGCTTGTAGCAGGCAAGGGGGTAAAAATTCTCAGGGAACACGGAATTGAGGTTGAGGAAAATGTCCTCAAAGAGGAATGTGACAGGCTCAACGAGATTTTCCTACATTATATAAGGACAGGACTTCCGTTTGTTGTTATGAAATACGCTATGACAGCGGACGGGAAAATTGCTGCATATACAGGTAAATCAAAATGGATAACAGGGGAAATTGCAAGGGAATTTGTACACGGACAGCGGCACAGATACAGTGCCGTAATGGTCGGCTCGGGGACTGTGATTGCAGACGACCCTATGCTCACCTGTCGTATACCGAGGGGAAAAAATCCCGTAAGGATAGTATGCGACAGCAGGCTTATTACTCCGCTCGATTCCAAAATTGTTAAGACGGCAAAAGAGGTAAGCACGATTATTGCGACTTGTTGTGAGGATAAGGATAAAATCAAAGAATATGAAAAAAACGGCTGCCGTATTATGAATATTCCCGAAAAAGAGGGACATATCGACCTTTGCGTGTTAATGAAAAAACTTGGCGGGGAGAAAATTGACAGTATTCTGCTTGAGGGCGGTGCAGCCCTGAATTGGTCTGCTCTGAGCAGCGGCATTGTAAATAAGGCACAGATATATATTGCACCGAAGCTTTTCGGCGGAAATACCGCAAAGACTCCGATCGGCGGTATTGGTGTTGAATATCCCGACAGTGCTTTCAGGCTTAAAAATACAATGATATCAAGGCTTGGTGACGATTTTCTTATTGAGGGTGAGGTGGATATGTGATGTTTACCGGAATTATTGAGGAAATCGGTATCATAGAAAAAATAAACAAAGGAAAATTTTCCGCTGTTGTCAAGGTACGGGCAAAAAAGGTAACGGATGGTACAAAAATCGGTGACAGTATAGCCGTTAACGGAGTATGTCTTACTGTTACGGATATTGGAAGTGATTGGTTTACGGCGGATATCATGCATGAAACGCTCGACCGATCGGGCGGAGGATTTACGGAAGGAAGCGAAGTGAACCTTGAAAGAGCTATGGCGGCAGACGGCAGGTTCGGGGGACATATTGTCGCCGGACACGTTGACGGTATAGGCAGAGTTACAAAAATAAGACGTGACGATACGGCAATATGGTACACTATACAGGCTGACAGCAGTATTATGAAATATATTGTAGAGAAAGGTTCAATTGCGGTGGACGGAATAAGTCTGACCGTTGCAAGGGTCGATAAAAATAATTTTTCGGTATCTGCTATTCCCCATACAGTTGGTATTACTGCTTTGAGAAATAAACACGAGGGTGACAGTGTGAATCTGGAAACGGATATTATCGGTAAATATGTGGAAAAGCTTATTGACGGAAAAAAAGAGGAACCCGGAAAGAGCGGAATTACAATGGAATTTTTGCAGAAGTATGGTTTCTGACGGCGATTATTAAAGAGGAGGAAATATTATGTCGGAATTTAATACCATAGAAGAAGCTTTGGAGGAATTAAGAAAGGGTAAAATCATACTGGTAACGGATGACCCTGACCGTGAAAATGAGGGGGATTTTATCTGTGCGGCAGAATTTGCCACAACGGAGAATATCAATTTCATGGCAATACACGGCAAGGGACTTATCTGTATGCCTATGTCGGAGGAATATGTAAGAAAGCTGAAAATCCCTCAGATGGTGCAGAATAATACGGATAACCATGAAACGGCATTTACCGTGTCAATCGACCATATATCCACCACAACCGGTATATCTGCGGCGGAGCGTTCTGTCACGGCTATGGCTTGTGTTTCCGATGATGTTAAGGCGGAGGATTTCCGCAGACCGGGACATATGTTCCCGTTGCTTGCAAGAAAAAACGGAGTGCTTGAAAGAAACGGTCATACGGAGGCTACCGTTGATTTATGCCGTCTTGCCGGACTTAAGGAATGCGGTCTTTGCTGTGAGATAATGGCGGACGACGGTACTATGATGAGGACGCCGCAGCTTAAGGAATTGGCTAAGCAATATGATATTAAATTTATTACAATAAAGGATTTGCAGAATTACCGTAAAAGTCATGAAAAGCTTATAGACAAAAAAGCTGAGGTTAATCTGCCGACGAAGTACGGTGATTTCAGGGCATTCGGGTTTGTCAACAGGCTTAACGGAGAGCATCATGTCGCACTTGTCAAGGGGGCTATCGGTGACGGCCGAAATGTTTTGTGCCGTGTACATTCGGAATGTCTGACAGGAGATACATTCGGTTCTCTCAGGTGTGACTGCGGACAGCAGCTTGCGGCGGCTATGACCATGATAGAAAAAGAGGGCAGAGGTATTCTGCTTTATATGCGGCAGGAGGGCAGAGGTATAGGTCTTATAAACAAGCTCAGGGCATATGAATTGCAGGAGCAGGGCATGGATACGCTTGAGGCTAATATCGCACTCGGGTTTGCTGCCGACAGCAGGGAATATTATATCGGCGCACAGATTTTGAGGGAATTAGGTGTTAAAAGTATCAGACTTTTAACGAATAATCCGGACAAAATATATCAACTTTCCGAATTTGGACTTGAGATAACGGAGAGAGTACCGATCCAGATGGAGGCAAACGAGCATGATTTGTTTTATCTTAAAACAAAACAGCAGAGAATGGGTCATATAATGAAATACTGATTATAAATACGAAAGGAATGGTTGTAATGAGAACATACGAGGGTAAATTAACTGCGGAGGGCATCAGAGTAGGAATTGTTGCAGCGAGGTTCAATGAATTTATTGTATCAAAGCTTCTGAGCGGTGCCGAGGACGGACTTCTGAGGCACGGTGTGCGTGAGGATGATATTGAAACAGCGTGGGTACCGGGAGCATTTGAAATACCGCTTATTGCATCAAAGATGGCGCACAGCGGCAAATATGATGCTGTAATTTGTCTTGGAGCGGTAATACGAGGCTCTACAAGTCATTATGATTATGTATGCAATGAAGTATCAAAGGGAATCGCCGCCGTAGGTCTAGAAAGCGGGATCCCTGTGATGTTTGGAATACTTACGACAGAGAATATAGAGCAAGCTATAGAGAGGGCAGGAACCAAAGCAGGAAATAAAGGATATGACTGTGCCCTCGGTGCAATAGAAATGGTTAATCTGATAAAAAATTTTGAATAATCAAATTTTAAAGAGCCGTCCGACAAAGACGACTCTTTCCTTTTTTGTATAATCAAGTGTAATAATTTATAATAATTCTTTATAGCTCATCATCTTCGTTAAAATATCCATCAGCCCGATCATTTATCACATCATCACATAATCTCTTATATTCATTTATCAAATCGTCAGGTGAAACTATGCGCATTTCCTTTGAAAACTGAAATAACCATCCGAGAAACGGCGGGCTTATCTGTATGTCCTCGGTTATCCTGCAATGCTCCTCATCAACACGCTCCATTTTTATCTTTGAGCCGAATTTGTCAAATACATTTCCTATTATGTTGTTCTTGAATTCCAGTGTAACACGCCTTACCGGACCGCTGTACATCCTGAATACCTGATTTGTAATCTGAGGGATATAGTCGCGAAATTCAAACGCCGTTCCCGATATTTCTTCATTTGTCTCCTCTATATCGCTCATTTTGTCAATTCTGTATGTACGTGTTCCGTTCAGAGTCGTTCCGTCATAGCATATAAGATAATAATGATTGTCATTTGGAATGAGAGTCAACGGCTCAACAATGTATTGCTTACCGTCATGACGGTAAAGCCTGTTTCTGTTTTCGTCAAGATCAAAATATTTAAAACTAAGCTTGGTTCTGTTATCTATCGCACGGAATATCCTGTCAATTTCATACAGAGTTATGCCGTCACCGCTGTCATTATTATAAATAGGATTATTCTGCTCCGTTTCAAGTACATTCCTGTCCTCACTGTCCGCAAGATTTATTATGGTCTTTATAATACGGTTTGACATATTTCCGTGCATAAAGCTCAGGGAATTTACAGAATCAATAAGTATCTTTGCCGCTATCGTATCCAGAATATAATAATTATCCTCGGCATACTCAAGCAGACGCTTTCTGTCACGAGGGGATGCGGCACTGATAAGCTTGTTTTTCAGCAAATCAATCTCCGATTTTTCCATATTGTCGGTAAGTCTCAGCGAATTTACGGCAATTATCAGCTTCTTAAGCTCATCCATGCTGAAATGTACCTTGGCATTGTTTTCCTTTGCTTCGGAATAATATTTATTCGTTCTTCCGAAAACCTCACTTACAAGATAATATTCATAATCATCATTGGAATTTATAAAATCAGCAAGTATCTCAAAATCATCCGCGAGAGTTCTTCTGTCACACGACACTCCCCTTCTTTCAAGCTCCTCACAGATTTTTTTTGTTGAAAGTGCTCCTCTCTCCCCTTTTGCGTGCCTTATTATATCATTTATTTCAAGTATTTTTCTCTTCTGATTTTTTTGTCGTGACATAAATACTTCCTCTCTTCCTTAATAATTTATTGATACCCTTTAAGTGCCTGATATTTTTACGATAACGATGTAACCCTGACATTAGTATATTACAATATTTCGCATATGTCAAAATTTATTGTACAATAAACTGTAATAATTACTGAAAATTTCCCGGCATAATCACCTTTTCTCTGCCGTCATCCGGCATTTTCAGATCACCCATGAGCACGGCATTACGTATAGCACCCTTTCCGAATTTAGCACGTATTTTTTCTATGCATAAATCACGGTTATCAATTTTTTCAAGACTGCTTCCATCACAAAACATACTCAACTGCTCACATAAAAACTTATCCGAAAGATTTATCGCCCTTACGCTTACCGCACGAACCGGTATGTCCCAGTCGTAATTCCTTTTAAAAAGCTCCATTCCCTTTGAAGCTATAACGGAAGGGCTCTGAGTATATATATCCGTCATTCCCTGAAATTGATGAAAACGCAGATCATTGCTCCGTATCGAAAGCTGCACCCCGCCCGCCTTAAGCTCATACTTTCTGAGTCTGTGACCTATATCCTGTGAAAGCTCCAAAATTACTCTCCATACTTCGTAATTGGTATTAAGATCACTTACACAGGTTATCCCATGCCCTACGGATTTTATGGGAGGACTGCTGTACATATCCGTTACCGGAGAATCATCCAGACCCATCGCATATTTTTTAAGATATATCCCGTTAACTCCAAAAAAGCTTTTCAGTACCTGTGCATCGCTTTCCGCTATATCCCCTATTGTGTGTATACCAATCTTCCTCAACTTTTCTTCCGTCGCACGACCGACAAAAAGCAGATCCCGTGCCGGAAGCTTCCATACTCTTTCCCTGAAGTTTTCCTCACTTATCACGGTAACCGCATCCGGCTTTTTCATATCGCTTGCAAGCTTGGCAAAGATTTTGTTAAAAGATACCCCTATTGATACCGTAAGATTCAATTCCTTCTTTATTCTGCTTCTTATCTTATCTGCAATCTCTTCCCCGTTTCCGAAAAGTCTTTCACTTCCCGTTACATCAAGCCAACATTCGTCCATACCGTAAGGTTCTATCTGATCCGTATAATCCTTGTATATTTCATGTGCCGCTTTGGAATATTTAAGATATTCATCATACTGAGGGGGTACAAATATTATATCCCTGCAAAGCCTTTCAGCTTCCCATGCCGCCATTCCGGTTTTAACTCCGCATTTTTTTGCAGGATCGGACTTTGCAAGAACTATCCCATGACGTTCCTCAGTATTTCCACAGACCGCAACCGCCTTTCCTTTCAGCGATGGATTAAGCATTATTTCTACAGAAGCATAGAAGCTGTTCATATCACTGTGAAGAATCACCCTCGGCATTTTTATTCCACCTCTTGACATTAAGTGCATTTTGTGTTATTATATGTGCAGTAAAACTTCTCTTATTTAAAAATTATTATAGTACATCCAACTGCACTTGTCAAGATGTTTTGTGCAGTTAAATGTCACCAACGGAGGTCTTATTATGAAATTCGGAGAAAAACTGGTAAAATTACGTGCGGAATCCAAGCTTAAACAATCAGAAGTAGCTGAAGCGATAGGCATAAGCCGAAGAAATTACATAAGCTACGAAACTGAAGGAAGATATCCCAGAAAAAGGGAAATATATTATAAGCTTGCCGAACTCTTCGGATGTGATGTAAATTATCTTCTGACAGAGGACGAGGAATTTGTTGTCCGTGCAACGGAGCAGTACGGTTCGGGCGGAAAAAGAGAAGCAGAAAAGCTTGTATCACAGCTTGTGGGAATGTTTGCAGGCGGCGAGCTTTCAGAAGATGACAGGGATGCCGTTATGAGAGCACTCACAGAAGCATATTTTGAATGTAAAGCTGATAATAAAAAATATGCGCCAAAAAAAACCGCAAATTCCGACGGCGAATAAATCAGCCTTTATCATTGGAATATGCAAACTACTAAGGTAATACCGGACAGGAGTGGGGCTATGGATTCTTATGAAATATACCGTCAGGCTAATGAACTTGTGCATAGATGCGGAAGCAGGGATGCACATAAAATTGCGGATATGCTCGGAATAAAAATTATATACCGTTCGGATTTCAAAAATCTTCTTGGAATGTATACATATTTATGGAAGCACAGGATGATTTTTCTCAACGACAGACTCGACTATTATCTCGAGCAGATGGTCATTGCACATGAAATAGGTCATGACCAACGTCACAGAGAGCTTGCTGCAAAATCGGGACTTCAGGAATTCAGTCTTTTCAGAATGAACAACAGCAGTATTGAATACGAAGCTAATGCCTTCGCAGCACATCTTCTGCTCGACAGTGACGAGGTATGTACCTATGCAAGGCAAAATTATGATGTCGTCCAGACCTCGGCAGCTATGAATTCCGACATAAATCTGATGCTTATAAAACTCAGGGAAATGATGAAGCTCGGATATGATCTTTCCGTGCCGTTTGAACCTGACAGCAAATTTTTCGGAAAGATAAAGAAATAAAAGAGGAGTATTAATGAAAAAATTTATACATAGTGTTATCATTCCACATAAAATATTCTTTATAATATCGGTAATCATATTCATCGCAGTTATATTATACGGAATTTGGCTGTATCACGAAAACAATATAATAAATGTTACGGAATATGATATATCGGACAAAAATCTTCCTGAAAGCTTTGATGGCTTCAGGATAGCTCAGATATCCGATTTTCATAATACAACTCTCGGAAATGATAATGACATTCTTATAGACGATATAAAAAAAGAAAATCCCGATATGATAATAATAACAGGAGATTATATAGACTACTACCACACGCACCGTGATATATCAGAACGTCTTACAACACGTCTTACAGAAATAGCACCTGTATATTATGTTACCGGAAACCACGAAAGCCGGATGCCGGATGAATTGGAAAAACTCACTGAATATTTCGAGAGCGTTGGTGTACAAATTCTGAGAAATGACGAAATTATAATTGAACGCAACAATGACAAAATCAGAATATGCGGAATAGATGATCCCGATTTTACCGGTACGGACAGGGAACTTGAAGAATACGGATATGAAGCACTTGAAAAGATAAATTCACTGAAAACAGATGATACATATACAATTCTTCTGTCCCATCGTCCGGAAATTTTTGACATATACTGTAAATCCGGCGTAAATCTTGTATTCAGCGGTCATGCCCATGGAGGACAATTCAGACTCCCGATAATCGGAGCGGTTTTTGCCCCCGGACAGGGCATTTTTCCAAAATATACACAGGGAGTACACCAAAGCGAAAATACAACCATGATAGTAAGCCGAGGTCTTGGACAAAGCAGTATACCATTTAGAATAAATAACTCACCCGAGCTTGTAATTGCCGATTTACATTGTAATTAACCCACAAGAAAAGGGTGTTCTTCCTGATACATACGGTCAAAATTTATGTACAACTTGTATAGTTTTTCCATGAAATCATCATTCGATATTGTAGGAAATTTATGCTTGCAAAAGTACCTGAGTTATGATATACTATTATAGTAATTTCCGGGTGTAGCGCAGATTGGTAGCGCGCTTGAATGGGGTTCAAGAGGCCGCAGGTTCGACTCCTGTCACTCGGACTGATTTTATTTCGCAGAGGGTGTCTATTTACACCCTCTGCGAAAAACAATTTTTGGCAGAAAATTGCCTCTGAAGCACTCAATACTATTTTATCCTTCGCAAAGGTTTGATAATCGCCAGCCCACTCCGATCAACGGTCTTTATAGGCTTTCCCCCGTCTGCTTCATAGCAGTCCGGTTCTCGCATATATGTAGGAATATGCGAGTTTCAACCGCTGCATATTTTGCATACGGCTTGAATGTGTGCAATTTATGCCTCATCGAGTGTATCTGATACCCTCCGAAAAGAGAATTACTCGTACTGATCCCGATTTTCGTACGTAGAGCCGGTCCATAGGAAAACAAACCATACGTATGTTCTACTATAATAATGTATTGATGTCGATACTTTACAATAATTTTATTCACTAACTTTTACGAACACTTCTTTATAACTGTCCTATCATTTGATTTATTTTTTCCACCTGTTTGTTATATGCAGCAACAGCTATGCCAATTGTTGTAAACATTAAAACCGGATTTGTCGCGCCATCAGTAAGGAAACTTTTAAATCGAGCTTCTGCATTGTGATTTATTTAATCACCGTAAATATGCTTTCCTCCACCTGCCAACATAAAAAGAATTCCAAGTACTATCATGATTTTTAATAATTACGATTTTTTAAAAAAATTTTTCGTTCGTTCTATAATGTCAATGTTCGGAATCTTCAAAACCACCGAATAAAATTTCAGATATATCAGATTGAACAAATACATACCGGTACTCCGAACCAAAATTCCCCTCAAAGTAAGAAGCACCGGCATAATCATATTCTTTATCCGTATTTTTACTGCTTTGTTTTATTCCAAAAATCATAAGTCTTTTCCGGTATTGTTCAATAAAACAACTGAATCTATAGGAAGCATATCTCCAATTTTGCCATAGAACAACTCCTCTCCTATACTCAGGATGCTTATAAATACAATCCGACAAATAATCGTTCTGCCAAGTTCACATACCACGATTAAGAAATGCCTGATAACTCCATACCTTACATACGTTGTTCAAGCGTTTTTCTTATTATAGTAATCAGTTAGTGCCTCTCTGAAATTCTGATGTTCGATATCCTCAAAACCTCTGAAAATAACAGTTGCTATGTTGGAATGATTAAACATATACTGATATTCCGAACCAATATTTCCCTCCGGATACGGAACCCCCACATAATCAAATTCCTCATCAGTATCCTCTTTATTTTGTTTTATTCCAAAAATCATAAGCTTTTTCTTTGCATTATTCAACAACACTACCGAACCTATTGGAAGTAAATCTTTAATTTCCATAAAACACTATCCCCCATTATTAATCATTATTTTCTTTACCGTTTTCAGATGCTTCCTTCAATATTTTTTCGGAAGTATCAAGAGCTTCAATAAAATCTTTTCTCTCATCATCATTATATCCCCTGAAGTATACAGATGCAATATCCTCTTGATTAAATAATACCTGAGAATCGGTATTTATATTTCCCTCAGGATAAAGAACCGCACAATAATCATACTCCTTAAGAACGCCTTTGCTGTCAGCGGCAACTTGCTTAATGCCAAATATCATAAGCCTTTTTTTACCCTCATTCAACAATACCACAGATCCTATTGGAAGTAAATCTTGATTTTTTACCATGACAAATATCACCCTTCATTTTAAATCATCGCGCAAAAATTGAATGGAAGAAATTGGAAGCACTTCGTGCAGCATCTCCAAAAAAGTCCGCTGTAACTTCCCCTACCTTCCTACCGAATTCGCGTAAATCTCTTGCAGAATCCTTTAAATACTGAGCTCCCGAATTCACGACTTTAATAGCAGTATCCGATATCCATTCGGTGGCAGTCTGTCCTGTAAAATGCTTCACTAAAGCGTTGCCACCCTCAACAATTATGAACGACGCTATACCTACCACTAAACCGGGCGGACTCAAACCAAGTGCTCCAATCGTAGCTGCTACAGCTGCATGAGCCCCTGTTTTTAACAAGGTATCTGTAGCCGTTTCAAAAAATGTTTCTTCTATACCTGCCGGCGTTATCTGATTGCCATACTCATTATAGTTATCCACAAACTTAGAAACAAAGGTTGCGGCCAAACCAACCCATTTACAAACAGCTGCCCCTTTACCTGCTGAACCAACATAATCATCCAAGTCATTCTTAAAATCATTACCGAAATATTCAGCCCATGATGCTTTTGGAGTAAGCATGGCGCTTTTTGCAGTGTTTTTTGCAAGACCAAATAAATCTATTGCCCCTTTCTTAAGAAAACTTGATATAAATGAACTTGCTGAACCGACAATTCCCGCTCCATATTTAATCCAATCATCAATACCATAATCCCCACCATTTATCAAGCCTTTTAATATCTTATAAACGGTTTCTGCACCTTTTCCGACCACACCACATTTCCCGATAGCACCAAACAAAAAATCCAGCCATCCGTTTGATGATTCTCCCTCGGTTCCTTGATTTTCCTGAGATGTGTTTGTTGTTTTCTGACTACTGTTTTTCCCTTCAAATTCAACTACACGCCCAAGTAGCCCTAATTCAGTACTTTTGTATGTATTGGCAGCCTGCTCCATAACATCGCTGCTCTTTCTCAGCAAATTAATTATTCTCTCAAATTTCTGATTACTTTTATCAAGAGCCCCCTGAATCTGATGCACCTCGTTTCCGATAATAAGATTATTTTTTATAGTGCCGGTTTGAGCGACGAGATTTTTAATATTTTTCGAGCTTGTTTCAAGCTCTTCAGATAACGAAAGCATTCTTGACCAATCAGCGTAAAATTCAGCCATTTTATCACCTCTCAAACATCAATCATAATTCATCGACTTTACCATCCGCCACCACCGCCACCGTGATTGCCACCTCCACTGAAACCGCCGCCGGCGGAACCGGAGTTGCGGTAACTTCTTTCTCTCGCAATCTGAATTGCCCGCATTTCTTTATCATAATTACGCCTAGCTATACTTCTAATGGTTTGAGCAATCTTTTCATAATTTACTGCTGCTACTCTGAGTTCCTCCAGAAGCCTTCTCAGCTTTTCACAGTAATTATTTGCAGGGTTGCCCTTCCAGCAGTATCGTGATGTCTCAATAGTATCCGATATATTTCCACAAATCTCACCTTTTATCCGGGCGGCAATTTCCTCAAGTCTTTCAGCCTGCTGCAATGCTCTTGAATAGTTGAACCGAATCGTGCCTTCCCTGATCGAATACATAAAATCATTCATATCTTTCCCCCCATCAGCTTATTACATCTGTCGGTAACGCCTGTGCCATTTCAACATTTTCGTTTTCCGCAGCAGTATAATTACCCGAAATTTCTTGAAGAGTTTCCACATACAGTGAAAGTCTGTTCAATGCTTCAGATATATTATTATTGCATACTGAAAAAGCCGCTCTGCGATCCTCAGCCACTTCACCCTCCCAATATCCGGAGGTTCCGGCTGTTTTTTCGGATATTTCATTTATCCTGCTTTTCATGTTATCTACCTTAACAGCTATATCCGATGCAGCAGCTGACAGATCCTCGGTTTTCACCTTAAATTCAACACCACCAGAAGCCAGTGCATTTCTCATAGTGCTTATAAAACTGAAAAATACATTACCTTGAAGCATATTTACACCTCCTATACCTGCAATGTGTCAACCAACTGCGCGACATTATTTTCACAATCATTATACAGTAATCGGCACTCATCCAGATTATCCAAATACTTTCTGATATCTTCGAGATTGCTCATCACTAGAGAGTAATCAGCTGTAAATTGTTCGGTAAATTCATCATTAGCCGGTCCGTCCCACATACCGTCGAGAACCTCCACATTTTCATATAAATTTCTCATATCCTGTTTGATAGCCTCCAATTCATTCAGCATATCAGAAATATTTCCCCTAAGTCTATCGGTATCAACATTAACATATCCTGACTCCACTACTCTCCCCCCTTAATTTACTTCTACCCATAGATGTGTATTTCCCAATATCAATACATCATTACTACGAATAATGGTGTCAGTACAGATTTTCTTTCCGTTCACAAATGTACCATTACACGAGCCTATATCCTTTACGTAAGCCACCATATTATAAGAATACAGCATACAATGAGCTTTTGAAATTGTAGGATCATTCCTGATTTTTAATTTTGCATCGCCATATTGAGAACCGACAATTACTTCCTTTGCAAGTGAGATATACCCATAATCAATATTGTTATCAATATCCTCAAGTCTAATGGAAACAGCTTTCATATTATTCACTATCAAGGTGCCTCTATTATCATTGTTAATAAGTCCCGGACTACTTTCCTCAATAACGCCGGTAATCGGATTAGCACCACCGCTGATCCCCACCTGTACATCACCATGACGTATATCTATCTTTGATTTTCTTTTTTTGAGTCTTAAAAACAGTACAACAAGGATAACCATTATAACAACCAAAAGTGCAAATACTCCCAATAATATGTATTTTTTCATTATGCCCCCGCCCTGAAGATATTTTTCAGCAAAAATTACACATCTGAAACTGATGAACCGTTCTCCCCTATTTCAGACGAATCAATACTGCCCAACAGTTTTTTCTTATCAGATCCCATCTTTGACAAAGCCATAACTTTTTCCTCCAAATCATCTATAAGCAATGCAACCCTGTACATACTGCTGCTTACTTCATCATAACGTATATAAAATTTATCAGCAGAAATATCATTCCACACTAAATTTATATCCGATACGATTTCATCAGATTTTTTCTTTACTGCTAAAATCTCATAGGAAAAATTATTCAGACTTTCAGAAATATTCTTTGCATTATTGTAGTCAAAAGCCAATATAATCACCGCATTCATTCAATTATATTATCGGGAAGTCTGTCCGCTTCTTCAAGATTTTTATCCTCTGCTTCCTTATAGGCATCCGCAATTGTTCTCAGTTTTTCGTCATAGGTTCGCAATTCTTCTGCAAACTCTTTTATTTCAGCACGCAAATCATCCCTGACTCCTATAAAGTTCTCAAAAGAAACACCCTCCCAATATTCCTCTGTTCCTACCAAAGTTCTTTCTATATTTTCAAACTCAGATAGAAATATTCCTATACAGCTTTTAAAAACTTCGGAGGATGCATATATTTTATCTATCGAAAAACTCATTTCATCTCCGGATTTTGTTTCAGACACATTTTTCACTCCTAAAGTGTCAATTCCATTATATCCTCAACAGTTCTTTCTTGAGCCGCAGTATATAGCTCATATGCATAGCTCATCCAGTTTGTCAACAATGTTAATTCACAAATAATATTTTTCATCCTTTCCATATCAGAAAAATAAACTGCAAAAAAACTCAAAGCTGCATCGCCCTTCCATGCGGAGTATAAAAAAGCAACATCCGCCGACATGCTATTTTTAACAGAGGATAAAATCTCGATACTGCCTTTAAGCTTATTTATATCGGCATTCAGATTTTCTGTGATTATTTTAGTTCTTTTCATTTTACCCATACCCTGATAAACTCCAAATATACTTACGGGTTCAACATCAGTCATTATCCAGAACTTTTCTGTAAACAGTCCAGATATTTCTGTCAGACCCTGTCGTATCAAAACTTATTTCAATATCTGATTTCCCGGTCAGTTCAATGCTGCAATTCAGCTGGCTATTGTAGGTAATTCCATTCTCGAGATCGCCCCAGCTATCCGTCCACTCCCCATTAGCGCGAACCTTAAACTCATATGTCCCCTTATTAAGACCGGTTATAACTGTCGTATATATACCATCATTATCATCATCAGACAGAAGTATATCTCTCGTCCAATCTCTGCACTCCGGGAATGTTCCGGTTACACCATAAGTCACCTCTTCAGAAATATCTATTGGGATATTACTATCCTTCAGATTAATACACCCCGAAAAGGCATGGTCTTCAATAACCTCTACACTTTGCGGAATGTTGATCTTCTCCAATGAAGAACAACCGGCAAACACATAATCACCTATAGTTTTTAAGGATTCAGGCAAAACTACGTTCTCCAGTGAGGAGCAATATTTGAATAAACCTTCATTCAATTCCGTAATGCCATCCGGTATGCTCACAGATCGCAGCATTTCACACGAAACAAATGCATATTTACCTATGTATGTAATCCCATCCGGTATATTGATATCTGTAGTCTTATTACAATCCGCAAAAATATATTCCCTTAGCTCCCTGACAGGCAAACCGTCTATTGTTGATGGAATATCTATTTTTGTTGCTTCCATATCTCCGGCATAATATACAAGCTCTGCATAGCCGCCCTTATCGACATAGCCAAAATTATCTTTGACCGTAATCTTTTGATTGCTGTTCTGTTCACTTGCTGTCTGGGAATAGTCTGTAGTTTCGGATGTCATTTTTTTCTTTTTTCTCCTACATCCTGAAAAGCAACCGAGAAGCATAAACAAAACCAGAAATAATGCCGCACAACTTACTGCAATTTTAGAATATTTCATTTCAATTCACCTGATCTACGATTATTTTTACAATAGTAACACTAATGCTTCAAAATTTCTGAAACCTAAACTGATATATATTTTGGGATATTGAATTCTGACTTCAAATAATTCCTTACCAAATCAACCAAATGGTATTTCCGGCAACTCTCCCAGTTCATTTACAATCGGAAAATCAACCTTTTCAATGCAGCCGGGCATATACAGCGAATTACTGAGTTCTTCTTCTGTACTTCGGTATGTCTCAGCAATATCACATAAAATCATTTTGATTTTATAAAGCGAATCTGCACATTTTGAAAGTTCCTCAGATACTTTCTCAAAATCAGCAGCAAGCAATTGAAAATCGTCATATTGCAAAACCGTTTCCTTAAGCTTTATAAATCTCTCAGAAACAGAACTCAATTCTCTGCCCTGTTTTCCCAACATTGTTCCGTTTTCATAAAGTAAACCATAATCAATTATCATAATATCCGACTCCGGGTTATCTCTCTGACCTTTCGATATTTTATGGTACGCCAAAGCTCCACCTATTAAAACAGGTAGAGCTTGTGACTCCCATAAAACAAGAATTATGAAATGATATCTGTCTGAAGTGCCTCCGCCTCTTGCACATTTTGTGTTTCAGCCTGGCTGTATTCATTTATGATCTGTTCAATATCGTTCACGTGTTCCTGAATCATACTGTTAATCTTCTGGATACTCGGTTCAAGTGCATTAAGCTTACTTATAAATACCTGTGTTGTTTCACTTGAGCATGGTGCAAGCTGAGTTGATATATTAACCATTTCAGCTGTCAGGTTACTGATTGTTGAACCTGTACTTGCCAACTCATTTGCCGTCGAAGCAAGCTGTTCCGTTGATACCTTAAATTCTACATCTGCCATAAATCATTTCCCCTTTCTTATCTGTATGTTCTTGTTGATGCAATATCAACATTCTTTGCTTCTGCTTGCTCATATCTTGCAGCAATATTCATAAGTGCTGCCACATACTGACTAATAACCTTATAAAAGTTATCCATCTGACCCACGTCTGACGTAAAAGCATTATGGAAGGTTACTCTTGCTTCACCATCCCAGCTGGAATTGAGCGTAGACTCAATATTCTTGAGTTCGTTCACCTGCGACTGAAACTGAACATTCAGATTGCTCAGATTCTCAGCCTGTGCTTTAATTGTTGACGAATTAATTACCATTTCCGACATAATAAAAATCCTCCTGTTTTTTATTTTTAGTCGTTCTCAACGACTGATTATATTATAATCATATTTAAAAAATAATGTTATTTTCCTGACAAACGACACGTTTTTTAGTACAAACAACCAATCAGACAATAATTAGTCGTTCACTGTTTATTATACCGTTTTCCGAACACGAAAGCTCGTCTATAAGAATACTTTTTTTATCTATGCTGAATAGAAGCAACCCGTCCATATTATTAACTACAGGATACTGTTCCTTCTGGCAAATCATAACACATATTTCCTCCTTTAAATCGCTGACAGAAGCATTTTCGTCTATCTTAAAATCATAAAGCTTTCCTATTATTGGTGCATAGACCTCAATAACAATCATAATTTCATCTCCAGAATATCATAAAAAATTTCCTTTAACTTCTCATGGGAATAAACATAATTTACAATATCGCCATACTTTATATACGATATATAGTTATTCAATGCTTTTTCAATAGCAACAACGGCAGCCCTTTTTCCCGTTACAATATTATATTTTTCTATCCGTAACGAAACATTCATATCAGGAATAAGAAAATCACCTTCATGCGATCTATTAACATCCTTAAGGAGCATATCCGTTTCATATTCTGAAACTGCTTCTGCATTTTTAGGCATGGGCAGACACTTGCCCTCATTCAATAAATTCCATAGGGAATCGGGCGACATGACTGTCAGTTTTATCTTTTTATTTCCACCTGCCAATTCACACACCAATATACTATTTTCCGAAATATAGCAGCACAAATCGGAAAAGCTGTTATTTTTAAATTTAATACAAAGAATTTCCTCTGCTGTACACATCATTTTTATCATTTCCCTATACGGTTCATTGAGATGAAAATATCTGTCCGTATTTTTATAGATATTTCTGTTCACCATTGAATTAAGTGTATTTATCATACTGCTCAGATCGTTATTACTTCTGCCAAGGTCAAATCCCACTATATTTTTATATCCCATTGACAACACCATAACGGTCAACTCAGAGGAAGTAAACAAATATGATACATTCGGATTATTATTCAATGCAGTACCCCCCTTACCGTATTCTTGTATGTTCTTGAAACAGGTATAATACTTCCGTTTGTGAGATTTACAATATTGCATGAAAGCTTTACCGAGGATATCTTATCCGCCGAAATAATAAAGCTTCGATGACACCGTATAAAGCCCGATGGAAGCTTTTCCTCAAGACAATCCAATGTTCCATAAAAGCTTATCTCCTCAAACTCTGTTCCCAATACTATTTTCTTTTCCCTTGATTCAAAATAATATATTTTGTTATACGGTATAAGTTGCTTACCGTCCCTGTTCTCCAAGATAAAGCAATCGCTCCTATCGGCATTTACATAACTTCGCCTGTATTCTATCAAAACATCTCTCAGAATTGAAATATGTGTATTGTTATACGGTCTGAGTATAAGAGCACTTGCACATATGGAGGGCTTTATATATAACAGCGGGGATACGCTCTCATCCGATATTATTATTATCGAGCTGTTTTGGTATTTTCTTCTTACATTTTCCGCAACGACTACACCCATCCTATCTGTGACATCAATACAGGCGACGTCTATATTCAATGCTTTTATAAAAACTTCTGATAACTCTGCGGATTTTGATATCGTATAAAAAATCCAATTATCATCGTCAAGCCGAGCAGCAATATTCTTATAATGCTCTGTTATTTCTTTCAATTCCTCTTCCAGACTGCTGAATATTAGCACTGAGGTCAAAGTTCTTCCCTCCTTACAAGAGGAATTGCAAGTTTTATTCCAACGGCTTCTTCTTCATCTGACACTGTTATACCGATACCCTTTTTAAGATTTTTTGACAACTCGTTAAAGGGTATATTCTGAAAATTAAATATTCTTTGAGAATTCACGCTTGCACCTGTCAATATTCCCTTCTTGTAGCTGACAAAAGGATTATATAATTTATAAGCGGTTACCGTTCCGTAATCCTCCGTATCGAGACATCCGAAGAAAAATATATTATGCAGACTTCCCTTCGATATAAGATTCTGGAGTGTGGATGCCATTTCAGCAATCCCATCCGACGGCTTCTGGGCACTTATGAAGAACTCCTTAAGATCATCAATAAATATAAAAACGGGCTTTTCCTCTTTCATAACATCGAAAATTTCATCCTCTGTCATACCATTTGCAATACAATCCTTTTTTATTGCATTTCTGTGTACAAACACACTTATAAGGCAGTCCTTTATCCAATAATACAGTTCTTTATCACTACCAATATACCGGGCATTATATTTCTCGGAAATCTTCTTCAATAAATCTGTGTTCTTTTCATATATCACTATATCTCCACCCTTTTTCTGAGCAGCATATATAAGAAGCTTGAGAATATTTGTTTTTCCCGACTGCCTTTTTCCAAGTATGGTATAACAATAGTTATACCTCAGATCTATGCTATGTACCGAGGCATCTGTAAGCCTGTAGGCATACGGTAATAGATTATCACTTTCAAGTGCTTCTTTATATTCTGCCAAGGAGGAAATATCACAAAGTCCTGCATTATCAGGTATGAACGGAATTCTTTCCGCAGTTATTCCCTTCCACTCCGATGCCAGTCTTATACCGGTCTGCCTAATCATATCATTTCTTTCATAATCATCCTTTGCCTCAACGGATATTGCTGTCTGAAATTCAAGCAATCTGCCGTCAACAGCTATAAGCCCTCTTCCCTTTTTTTCACTATCGGGAAGCACTGTCGGACGAATACTGTTCCTGAAAACCTCGGCAAATTTATACTTATCACCCATATCAAGTGCTACAACTGTCTTCATATTATCTCCGATACGGTTGGGTATTTCACTTATACCGAAGCCGGCAGAGGATATTATAAGATATATACCATAGCTTAATCCTTCTCTTGAAATCCTTATCAGCGCATTTTCAAACTTATTTTCAGTTTTATCCTTAAAGTTTGCATAATTATCTATTACAATCACTATTATCGGTATTTTTTTCGAGGTAGATTTTATATATTGAGTATAATTTCCACCACCGAATTTTTTCTTGCGATCCTCCATAATACCCGTAAGCATATTAAAAAATTTATCAGCCTTATCAGAAGAATTACTTGTTAAAATATCCCCCACATGAGGAAAACTTTCAAAACAGGATAGCATATTACTGCTGAAATCAAGAAAATAAAAATTAATTTTCGAAGGATCATATTTTGTTAGAAGTGAATATGCAAAGGTCTGAAGAAATGTACTTTTTCCGCTTGTAACCGCTCCGCAAATGGCAATATGACCCGAATCGGCAAGATTGATACTTGCCGGAAGCTGTTCCTGATTTTCAGGATCATCATACATACCGAATACGGCTTCAAGTGAAAATACATCTTCATCATTTGAAAATGATGAGGACGAAAAAAACTGATTATCACCTATTATGTCTGAAAGCAAAATCTGTTGTGGAAGAACAGGCAGCCATAGGCTGTTTTGCCTTTCGTATCCGTTTTCCTTTGCTGTTTTCGCTATATACTCAACCACTGCCTCAAGCTGAGTTTTTTCCTTAAGCTCAGGCATACGTATATTTTTCTCCTCTGCCATGCGGATAATCTCATCTACAATATCATCCTTATCCTCAGAATTTTTACAAACTTGTGATATGAGTGCAACAAAATTGCCGAAACATTTTTCAAATACATCATTTCTCTCAAAATTATAGCCTTGCTCCATAAGAGTTTCCGAGGAAATTTTATATATTTTTTCGAGCATTTCAGAGGACAGCTTATTTTCGCTTATCAGCCTGAACCCATTCTCACCGAAAATATCCGATGCAGCATTTTCTATCGACCTGAGTATTGAATCAAACCAGATTTTTTTATCATGCTCCTTTTTCTTAAGCTTGGTATAGTTACCTACAACTGCTGTTTTGCCGATGGATGTTATCATTGTTGCAATAGAAGCCTTATTGGTTCTGTCCGGGTCATAAACCGCTCCGCTCCAGCCTGATTGGAACAATTCATATAATTCATCATTACCCACCTGAATATAACATCTTCCTGCTTGAGTTATATATGCTGCATCCGGCTTATGAAGCATTTCGTTACTGTCCTTCCGGTCCTGCACTCTCAGGCAAAGTTTGAATTTTGAGTTTGACCATATATTATCGCTAACCGTACCACTCGGCTTTTGTGTTGCAAGAATAAGATGAACTCCAAGACTTCTTCCTATTTGTGCAACACTGATCAGCTCATTGATATATTCCTCTGAGCCTTCTCTTTTCATTTCCGCAAATTCATCAATAATTATTATAAGGTGAGGTATAGCCTTTTTTGCTTCTCCGTTTTTGTATAGTCTTGTGTAGGCATCTATATTATTCACTCCATATTCGTTAAACAGCATCTGTCGTCTATTATTTTCACTTTTTATAGATATCATTGCCCTTCTTATCTGATTGCCGGCAAGGTTTGAAATACTTCCGATCAAATGAGGAAGCTCAAGGAATAAATTTGCCATTCCCCCGCCCTTGAAGTCTATAATAAAGAACGAAACATCCTCAGGGCTGAAATTCGTGGCAAGTGAAAGAATAAATGTCTGAAGTATCTCACTTTTACCTGAACCTGTAGTTCCTGCTACCAGTCCGTGTGGTCCATGGTATTTTTCATAAATATCAAGATAGCAATTAAGTCCTCCGCTTTTTTTACCAATCACTGCACGCATATTATTATAGGTTCTATTCTTACACCATGAATCTATAAGGTTAAGTTCATCCAATGAAGTAATATCCAACATTTCAAAAAAATCAAGCTTAGTCGGAATACTTGAATCACTCTCTATTTCATTAATTTTTATATTAGAAAGACGCTTTGCAAACTCTTCAACACTTACCCTGTTTACCTTGTCAAAATTTATGGCATTAGCGTCTCCGTCAGTTGAAAGAGTATTATACACTCCCGAAAAGCTACTTGTTTTCTCTATAATAATATTACAACTGTTAGGCAGTTCTTCCCTATGCTCAGCAACTAATATAGTAGTCAGTCCCAGTTTTTCACTCGGAGCAAAAACATATTTAGATATTAATTCATCCTCCAGCAGTGCTACATCCGTGACAATGAGTACAATATGTGGCTTCACGAATTCTGTTTTATCTTCACTTTCCGCCCTTTGTCTTACTATATTTGTAAGCTCATAAAGCATTTCACTGCTTTCGGATCTGTCAGATGCATAAAACCTTATTAAATTATTACTTGTCCAGTTATGTGGCAGAAATTTTATATAATTCCACCTTTCGTGTCCTTCGGAATAATTTCCACTGCCGCATAAGGCTATTTTCACATCCGTATAACTGTTATTAGCGGAAATTTGGGTTATAATTGAATCAATTATTCCATATGTATCATGATATTCTCCTACAACACCTATCAGCGGATTACTTTTTAAATCCACTCCAACCGGTACATTCTTCAGTGTTTTGAATTGTTCATATATCAATTCAGGTTTATCCTTAAGCTGATCCCTCATAAGAGTAAATTTATCCTCGGGCACAGAAATATTGACCTGGAAGGGTAAATCTCCCAATCCTAAACGGCAAAAGAGAAAATCCTTATGAAAAAAATTTCTGTTCCACAGAGCGGGACTGTTTCTGTCATATGTAACACATTCATCAGCCGCAGGATACATTGAATGAAGTGCCGTTTCATTTTCTGAATATTGCTTTTTTATTTTATTTGCTACATCTATCAGATATTTTCCATAGCCCTCATATCGTGTATTTTCAGTTTCAAATTCCTCCCGCCTCGTTTGTCTTAGATTTACTATAGCCCAAACAGCACCTAAAATTGCCGATCCCACTGATGTAATTATTCCGGTAAACATAAATGCACTTGACCCTGCTCCGGAATACATTGAACTGAACACGGACAATCCTGTTCCGAGCATCATGGGAATTGCCATAGTAAATGAAGGTCCTATAATATTAAATAGAGGTTTCTTTTTAGAAAATTGAGGTGAAGGTGGCGGGTCAATCTTAATTATGCCCTTATTTATATTTGGGAGTACCCTCGGAGCACGGTTAAAATATTGAATTTTAGATTCCTGATGCTTTATATTATAGTTTTTCTTTATAGGGTCAAGCCTATAGCACTTAAGCATATCGGATATCTTAACATTACCAAAGCTTGTTCCTATACACAATATATCCCCTATAATTACAATATTAAGACCAAAAATATTAATTGTATCACCGGATTTTAATTCATAGCTTCCGTTTATCTTTCTGTGGTTCACATATAAGCCGTTTCGACTATGATCCTCAACCTTTACCCTATTATTAATAATACTGATATCACAATGACGTGATGAAACAAGATTCGTAAAGTTATATCTAATCAAGTTAGTTTCATCACTGCCAACATTTATCATAATATTATCAGGCAATCTGTATTTGTCAAAAACCATAAATGATATTTCACAATCAACAATAAGTGCCGACAGGGTATCTCCGTTTGGGATAATAATACTGATAATCATTTCATCCTGTAATTTAATTTGTTCATGTATAATACCTTTTACAGACACAGAATACTTTTCAGATTTCAGAAACCAGTTTTTTGAAATGTTTTCAAGCTTAATTTCAAGATCCTCGTCAAGACCAAATAAACCTTTGTCTAAAATAATTGAATAGTCAATATTTCCAGAATTCGGCAGAGTAAATTCCTTAAAGGATTTGTCCTTAAAAATCATAATAAGCATAAAATCTTCTCCGTTCCGTAAAATAAAACATCAATACATTACCGGTTCAAAAAGATAACAACATCATATAGATATTCATACTCACCGGGCAGATTACTAAAACAATTTTTGAATAAAGCAACTAATAAACCGTGAGTCTTTATAACAGTCTTCCGTCAAACCAAAAAAACACCAGCTTGAAGCGTGTACTTCCCACAATAATAATATCTCTGTTGGAAAGCTCATAGGTACTGTTATTTAATTCAACACGATACAACCCTCTTTTCAAAATTGTACCATTAGCTGATTTATCAGTGATATAGGCTGCATTATCCTTCATAAAAATCACACAGTGTTCCCCGGAAACAGTTGCCTCGTTCAGAATTACATTACATCCGTGCTTACGCCCAAAACTCACTTTATCACTGACATCAAATACAAATCCATCCTTAGGTTTAACACTGATGTTCTTCACATATACCATCATTCTGACGGTATATATCTTTGATATATCACCATTCTCTAACCAAGGATTAATAATAGATTCATACAAATATTTTTCTTTCAATATATGAGATGCCGCACGTTGGCATTTTTTATTTTCAGCTTTTTTGTTGCAAATATAGACAACAGATACAATGGTGGCAGCAACAGCTAATACAATGAGAATTATAATAATTAAAACCTTTAAGTTCATGCTGCCACCTCCTGCTTTTATTCTATATTTCCGTCAATATCCTTGAGAGTACCGTTTTCTATCCGGAATACATCCCAGTTTATCGGGTCAACATTTGCCGGTGGCGTGACTGTTGTCACTTGTCCGTCAGCAGTGTAAATTTTAACAACCGCACCGGATGTCCCAATAGAGCCATCTCCGGAAAATCTGTTTATTGTGTACAGATAACTGCCATTTATATCATTAATAGTTATAGTCTCACAACCGTTTCCACTTATATGATCAACGTCAAGATTTGCAGAATTACCCGGTGCCGTCTTATCTGCATAATAGACATGAATCTGTTGACCGGTCGATGTACTTCCTATCAGATGACCGTCAAGATCTCTCGGCACACTTCCCCACGTGAGAACAATACGCATCGTTCCGCTTGATACACTTTGAGAAAGTATCAGATCCTTTTCCGTAGCCTCGGTTGCTATATGGATATTATAGTAATCACGGACATATCCGCCACCGTTAAGCTCCAATGTATAATCACCCGTTGGAAGGTCCAGGTTAAATGTTCCGTTTTTTGAAACAGTTTGAGCTACAATATCGCCTGTTCTGTTATTCAGTCCCTCTCTTGCATAAACGTTTACATCAGCAACAATGGTATTATAATTTGATGCATCCTTAATATTACCCGTGAACTTATGATTCACGGTATTATCAACATCTTTCGGAGGAATTATTTCATTCCATGCATCATTACTGCTTACATTTCCACTTTCATCACATTCAATTGAAATCAAGCAGTCCTTATAGTTGAATTGAATTACATTTTTTCTTATATCACTGTTCATTGTTATGCTCGCATCGGTAACCCCGACAATACCTCTTATGTCGTCAATATTAAATCCATCAGAAGCATTTGAAAGTATCTTATCAAGACCGGGGCTGACTATTTTATAGGGAATAGCACTGTCTGTCGGTTTTCCCGTGTTTGCATCTATTACTATGCTATCATCAGTATTCTTATAATAGAATTCAAGATCTATACCACCAAATTTACTTCTGACATCACCGTCACTCGTGGTATTTTCATCACTCACAGAGTACCTGTCATAATACTGTTTGTATGTATAAGAGGATATTACATCAAACAGAGAATCGTTTATACGGAGTGATGTATCATCCTTCTTTGTAGTACTCATTTCATCGCTTGTCTGACTTGTCGCATCATTTCCACTTGCATCCGACCTATGATTTCTATAATATTCCAATCTTTCCTTAATCCGATCGGAGTTTGTTCTTTCATATCCAACCTCCAATGTTGTTATAGCATTATCATACTGTCTGTTGTTGTAATAAGCTTCGGCAAGTCCGAGATATGCATCTACATTCTTGGAGTCTATCATTATAGCCTCCTTATAGTACATAATTGCATTTTCATAATCATTTTCACTCAGATACTTGTCAGCAGCCGAAATTTTTTCGGAAAATACTGATTTATTATTAGCATTAAATGTCATTACTGTTATAATAACGGCAACTGCTCCCAGACATACGACTAAAATCGGCACAAGTATGTAAACTAACCTTTTTTTCACCATAATTCCTCCAATTTATTTTATAATAGTATTTAATCTAACTTTTTCCAAATCTCCTTAAAGGATTTTATATTATGCCTGATAACGATCTGAAATATTGCAAATAATACAATATCTGCCACAAGAATTGCAGCACCTATATAAATATACTCGTTTCCACTCACGGTACTTCACCTCCGGCTAATAATATAGTGAATACAATCTCATAAGCTCATCATAATCCATATCATTCACCCCATCAGACTTATAAAACTGCATAGATTTACCAACATTATCCCTGGCATTTTCAGAATCACCCATTGCCTCATATGTCAATGCCAAATATAAATATAATCTGCAATCATCCGGATATTCCTTGAGTCCCTCAGACAATACCTTCAGACTGAAATCATAATCTCCGAGTGTTCTGTTAAGCTTGCCGAGGTTTAAATAATCAACATATTTCGGAACATATTTTTCATAAACCACACGTAAATATTGCTCTGAAAATTTTATATTTTCATTATACTGAACATTATCTGTTGTAAATTTTTGATTATTATATTTTATATATTCATCAGACAACTTCCGATAAGTATTTGGAGTTTCAGCATATTCAAGTGCTGCCTTGTAGTAATTGATACTTTTACTGTAATCTTGAACTTTGTCGCAAATATCAGCTATCAAGAGACAACATTTTGCCTTTTTAGTATTATCCGATGAACTACGTATGCATTCATCCGCATTTGATAATGCCGTCTGATAATCTCCACTCATATAGGATATTTCAGCCTTGGCAAGCAGCAACTGCGAACCTTCTACCTGTGCATTTTCCGCCTCTTCAACTATGCTGACAGCTTCCGATATTTTGTCCGATTTTGCCAACGCCACCGCATAATCTATATACAAATCTGATTTTATGTCCAACTCATCAATATACTTATATGCTTCTCCAAAATAATGAACGGCACTACTATAATCTTCATCATTATAGGCACAATTTCCCATAATATAAAATATCTCACCTATTTCCTTATCCGTAATAATATCCTGATACTTTGTGGAATTAAGTAAATCATATCCTTGGTCTATCGTTGCCTGATAATCATTTTTTTTGTATAACCGATTGATTTCTTCATATTCGGCATAAAACTCATCATGATGTAATACAGAAAAACCATGCAATATCATTCTTACACCGAATACCAATAAAACAACAAAAATAATTGCCGCGATAACCTGCATAATTATATACCTTTTATACCTGAAATCGCTTCGCTTGATATTATCAAGAGCACCCAAAACCTCCTGTGCAGATTGAAAGCGTTTATTTATGTCATAGCACTTCATTCTTTCGACTATTTCCATAAGCGTGTCACTATACGGCAGGTCTTTATAATCTGTAAGACGCGGCATATCGTACCACTGAACGTCGGGAGTAACAGATGTCATAAGGTAATAGAAAGTTGCTCCTAAGCTGTATATATCGCTCCTGCTGTCAATCGAATACAGGTATGCATCCTGATCACCCGCTAAATACATACTCACCAGTGCAAATTGTTCGGGTGATGCATACTCCCTTGTCATTCCAAGACCTCCGGCAATATTAAAATCTATAAGACAAACATTACCATCACTGTCGATCAGTATATTATCCGGCTTAATATCACTATGTACTATAGGCATTTTATTTGTATGTAAGTAATTCAGAACTGAACAAAGCTGTCTTAGCCATTTAATAAGATCCTGCTGGTCAAATCTATAACCGCTCTCCTTAAGCTTTTTCATATCACAACCGTCTATATAGTCCATCACGGTATAAATATCGCCTTCATATTCCATATAATCATAAACATTTGGCAGATACGCATGCTTATACTGCTTCAATGTATCTACCTCAATTCTTATCTGACTATATGACACCTTATCCGACTTAATTTTTTTTAATACTACATATTTCTCCAATCGTATATGTACAGCTTTGTAAACAACTCCTAATGCTCCACTGCCAATCTCGGAATCTATCATATATGTATTATTTATAATATCTCCCGATTTAAGCATAACAACACCTCATTATAAATTTTAAACATTACTTGAATGACCATGACTTTATATAATCTACCATTACCATTCAATTAATGTTTACTTGTGATAAGGAACATATCTTCACACGAAAATATGTTCCTTTACCACTAATAAACAAATATTAGACCTTAGGATTTTGTCGCATCAGATTTCCTCTTTTTTACAATAATAAATATTATAATAGCAATAATTGCCAGTAATATTAATGCACTTATTATAACAAGAGTGGTATTTGCAAAAAATCTCTCTAACAGACTTGCAGAAAGCTTAAAATGTGTTCTGCTTGCAGTTCCGATATTTCCTGCCTTATCAACAACAGAAACCTCAACATCAATGTAGTCCGGATATTCCTCAGAAATAAGGTCTATATTAAGCTTAAGTCCCGAAGGTGTTACCTCAATATTCGACTTATCAAAAACATATTCCTTTCCACCTATCTTAACAAGCAGGCTGTCATCCTTAAGATTAAAGTCCTCACAATTGATAAGGAGAGTTCTTCTGCCCTCTTCGTAAAGAACATTGCTTTCAATACCGGAAAGCGTAACAAGAGGCAACGTCTTATCTACAACAAATGCTACCAAGAGCTTAGCTTCACTATCAGTTCTTGCTTTATCAATATCAACATTACTGTTTTTAACTCCGAGACTTGAATCTTTGGATATAAGCTGTACCCTGTAAGTACCTTCTTGACTGAATACCTCAGCTTTTATAGTGTAAACTGCTGTATACCATGTATTTCCATTTCCTGTCAATTCAACGGTATAATCCAAGTCCTTAACGAGCACTATTGTGTCGTTTCCCCTAAAGATTGAAATTTCTTCAACTTCGATCGGGTCAACATTTATCTCTCTTATAACTACATCCTGTTCTTTATTGATACAGTTTCCTGACAGCTTTTTTGTATTATCATCAAGCTCATATGTTGAGCCGAAACGATTGACAGAAAATTTAACTTTTTCTGTAGATTCATTTCCTGCTTTATCCTTTGCAGTAGCAGTAAGGACATATATGCCATCGTTGCCTTTTTCTTCTGCCAATGAAGGTGAACTTATCAACTTTCCATCCTCTGAAACTGAAATATTGAATACATCCGAGGCATCATTTTTATCGGCATTTACGTCTATTCTTTCCACACTGTATGAATAGTCAGCATCGTAGTTGATATCATTAATATTGATATCAAAATTAACATTACCACCGTAAGCCTTGTTAGGCTCTACTCCGGTTATTTCAACTGTCGGTGCCGTCTTATCAATATAGAATTCACCATTCTTAAAGGTTCTTGCAGAGTTCTCTGCCAGGTCAGCATAATTTACAGTAATATCATACTTACCATCATTGCTGAATTTAACCGTAGCAGTATGAAGATTGCCGTTTGAGGTCCACTCGCTTACCTTAGGAGCAGTACTCGGTGTTACATTATCTGATTCTGTTGCAGAAATGTCTACCCTTACATCATTAGCAGAAAAGTTGTGCTCATTTACTGATATGGTAGCTGTACGCTCTTTATCGTAAAAATTATCATTTTCGGATGAATTGTTATCAAATGCCACCCCTATAATCGGTATTGTCTTATCCAGAGTAAACTTATGCGTCTGAACCCTTGAAGCAGCATTTCCCGCCATATCCTCAAAGCTAAAATTAAAGGTATAATCGCCATCCTCGGTATAAACGATTCTCGCCGTATGTGTTGTCATATCAGGATCAGAAGAATTGATATCTGAAGTCCATTCCGACATACCGGGTACAACCTCATCAGTATTTGTAATTGAGTATTTAACATCAGCAGGATCAAAATTACGTTCTGTAACGGTAATTATTGCTGTCCTGTTACTGTTGTAATAATCAGTTCCGTTAACAGTGTGTGCATTTCCTCCCAAGTATCTTATAGATATGGTCGGCGCCGTTATATCAATCTTTATACTTCTTGAACGATTACCTCTGTTTCCGGAATTATCAAATGCGAAAACATTTATTTCAACATTGTTGCTGTTGAATTTTTTGCTGTCAACAATGAAGGAAGGAGAGAATACATTCGATTTTTTATCTGTATTATTGATAGTACCATTTTCTGTAACACCTGTAGTTTTGTTGGTAATTACATACTCAATCCTGTCAACACCGGATGCAACACCATTCGTTTTGGGATCAGTTACATCGACATTAATCTTTACGTCTCCGTTAAAGATACCGTTTTTGGGTGTAGCAGAAGGATTTATTTTGACAACAGGAGCTATATTATCAACATTAGGATTAATATTATCCACCACAAGTCCGTAATTCTGATTTTGAGTACTATAGGTAGAAGTATTTCCGCTATAATCCACAACAGTAAATTCTATATAACCCTTAAACTGAGGATCTATTGTGAAGCTGCCATCAGCGTAATATGAGGGAGCACGATTCATTTGCTCAAAATTGAAGACACCCGAACCACTTCTTGAACCATTTAGTCCTACATATGAATATTCTATTCTCTGAATACCTGCGGTATCGTCTGTAGCACTTACTGTAACGGTAACACTTGAACGATAGCAGCCAAATGTCAACTTCTCAAGAATTGTTGTAAACGGATTAGCAGAATATTTGATTTTCAATGACCGTGGTGCCGTATCATCTATAACAAATCTGGTCTTATTGTTCAGTTTTTCTACCTTTCGCCCGGAATTATCTATAACTGTGTAACTGAAATCACTATATCTCATGTTTCCATCAAGTCTAACATAAGCAGTATATGTATTCCCGTTTTTTGTCCAGTTCAGATTTGCATTATTAAGCTTGACATGGTTCAAGGATTTATTATTAATATCCACTGTATCGTATGTAACAACATTGTAGTCTGCAGTTTTACCTGTAATCGTATTGAAATTATGCTCGACAACAGTAATTTCTGCAATAAGAGAACCTGTCCTATAATAGTCATATCCTCTATAAGACTCATTGTAACTATTGAGATCTCTGTAATTAATTGTTACAACAGGATTTGTAGTATCAATAATGAAACTCTCACTATATCCGTTAAACTTGGATTTGCTGTTATTGCTCTTCTTAAGCTCAGCACTGTTGCCTGCCTTATCCTTGAATGAAGAAATCTTTATATCATATGCACCGTCATCAGCATCATTTGCCTTATCAGTAAATGTATACGTTGCCGTGTATACATTTCCCTTTTTCGTCCAACTGAGATTATGCAATACGCCATGCTCATCTGTAATGGTATACTTAACCTTATCATCGAACTGTGATTGATTTTCAAAGGTGTGTTCGTCAACGGTAACTGTTATTTTTCTGTTTTTGCTGTAATAGTTTTTATTACTAACTACTTTCTTAGTGTTATTGTCATAATTATATGTAATAACAGGTGCAGTTGTATCTATTACAAAGCTCTCACGGTATTGCACAAAATCACTGCCGTTATTCAGAACCGCATTTCCTGCTTTATCCTCAAACGCATTCAATGCAACTGAGTATTCGCCGTCATTTACATCCTTTGAATCATCAACGAAAGTGTACTTACCAACAAAAGTATTACCACTTTGCTCCCAGCTGAATTCATGACTACCATTATGCTCATCATTAATCAGGTATGTGAAATAATCGTTAGCTTCAATCTCATCAAGAGTAATATTGTGCTCTACAACAGTAACCGTAAGGGTACGTTCTTTATTATAATAGTCCTTACCGTCATCCGTCTTTTTATTGTTATTATCATACTTCCACGAAATTACAGGTGCGGTTGTATCAATTATGAAGCTCTCCCTATATTCATTGAATACTGAGTTATCCGTCATTATTGCCTTGTTTGCAGCCTTGTCGGTAAGTGATATAAAATCTATGGCAAACATACCATCCGAACCGTTATTTACAATATCCTTGAAGGTATATGTTGCCACAAACTCATTATCAGATACCTTGTTCCATTTGAGAATAATGTCATTTTTTGACTCATTTTTAATACTGTAGTCAAAATATTTATTTATATCTGTTTCTGAGAAATTATGCTCTGTCACAGTAACCTTCAGGGTACGCTCGGCATCATAGTAGTCCATACCATCAACACTATTTTTATCATAATTATCATACGACCATGAAATTATCGTTGCCGTTGTATCAATTATGAAGCTCTCCGCATATCCATTAAATACAGTATTATCAGACTTTGTTGCTTGGTTTGTTGCCTTATCCTTGAATGCATCCAATGAAACCGAATATGCTCCATCATTTTCATCATCAGGATTATCAACAAAGTCACAAACGCCTACAAATGTATTACCCTCCTGTGACCATTCAAGCTTATGACTACTACCATGTTCATCTTCTATAAGATATGTAAAATAATCATTATTCCTGATCTCTTCAAGAGTAATATTGTGTTCTACTACAGTAACCTCAATTGAACGCTGAGCATTGTAATAGTCTTTACCATCCACGGAATGTTTATTGTTATTTTTAAATTTCCATGAAATTACAGGTGCGGTTGTATCAATTATGAAGTTTTCTTCTTTTTGAAGACCGCTGTTAACCGCCTGCTGTTCGAGCTTATCAACAAGACCGTCAAATTCAACAGAGAATTTACCATCAGAATCAGCTTTAGGATCATCGAGGAATGTATAGGTTGCTACAAACTCGTTATCGTTATCGGTGTCTTTCCAATTAAGTTTAATTTCATTACCATCTTCGTCAAAAATGTTATAACTCAAAAATTCATTAATTTTATCTGCAGTAAGGCTATGATCTGTAACCGTAACTGTAAGGACACGTTCCGCATTATAATAGTCCGTATCTTTTCCATCAACCTTCTCACTGTAAATCAGGTTATTATTGCTATATGACCAATTAATCACCGGTGCATCAAAGTCGAGTCCGAAGCCTTCTTTTGTTTTGGTAGCACTGAGATAATCTCCATACCTTTTATCATTCTTTGCATTACGAACATTATTCTCAGCGTATACTTCAAGCTTATAATCACCCGATTTAAGTATACGATTTTCAATATCTTCCTTACTAAAATCGAACGAAAGAGTATAGTCACACGCGGTTACCTTTGTTTCAGTAAAGTCTGATTCTTTATAATCATCCTGCCTGCTTAATGTAAGTATACCTTGTAAATTCTTATATTCTTCATTTAGGGATATACTCCGTCCGTCATCAGTTATTACTGCTACAGTTTGCCAATCATCATCTGTTTTCACCTTTGATGCATCGTTTACATAAAGCAGTTCAGCCATTACACTTCTGAGTCCGGAATTTGCTCCGTTTCCCTCGCTGTCAGACTTTACATTGAAGCCAATATTAAAATCACTGTTATTCCACTCAGCAACATCATCAATATTTATTTCCGGAACATCGTCAGTTGATGCAACCTCCTTTTCTTTTGGAACATTCGATTCTGTCGATGAATTCAGCTTTCCGTCATTTCTTTGTAACAGATCATTTGCCGTAACTTGCAAATTATACGCAACGTCCTTGCCTAATGTCAATGTATATACATATACCATAGGTTTACTGTCAGAATTACAGGTAAATATTGATGTCATGTCATTTTCTGCACCATTCGTAATTTTAACAGTACCCTTATTAACACCTGCAATTTCATCACTTACGGTAACTGTAACTCTGACTTCTTCATTCGTATACAGTCCGAATGTCAGCAATTCAAGAAGATTATCGAACCACGTTGTTTCGTATTTAATGTTAATCTTCGGTTCCTCTGTATCTACCGCAAAATCAACATCTTCAACTTTTTCATTTATATTTCCGAGAGTATCTTTTAATGTTGATACAGATAATTTATAAACACCTTGTTTTTCAAGCGTAATACTCGAAGTATATGTATCTCCATTCTTTTCCCACTTGTCAAATTTGTAGTCCGTATTATCGTCAACATTGCTGTTAGTTAATGAATAAACGAAATGTTCACCATCGTTCAATACATCACCATTGATATTTTTATCTGTAATTGTGGCTTTAAGTGTTACCTCCCTGTCATAAACCGTAACTGTTCCATTGCCGGGCAAAGGGCAAGTACAATCATCCTCATTAGCCTTAATTAATTCAAACTTATCTTCCGGCTCGTCAAAATCAAGTCCGAAGCCTTCTTTTGTTTCGGTAGTACTGAGATAATCTCCATACCTTTCATCATTCTTTGCATTACGAACATTGTTCTCAGCGTATACTTCAAGCTTATAATCACCCGATTTAAGTATACGATTCTCAATATCTTTCTCACTAAAATCGAACGTAAGAGTATAGTCACACGCGGTTACCCTTGTTTCAGTAAAGTCTGATTCTCTATAATCATCCTGCCTGTTTAATGTAAGTATACCTTCCAAATCAGGATCACCTTTAGTCATTAGTATACTCTTTCCGTCATCGGTTATTTCGGCAACAGTAGACCAACCAGAATCATCGTTAGACTTATCATTCTTATAAAGCAGTACAGCTTTAACACTCCTGAGTCCGGAATTTGCTCCGTTTCCCTCGCTGTCAGACTTTACATTGAAGCCAATATTAAAATCACTGTTATTCCA
>CANPXK010000019.1 GCA_947585965.1 uncultured Clostridia bacterium | reverse complement strand
TCTTTTGTCTTGTAATAACAGCGAGGGAAGCCGTGTTGCGGCGTGAGAGGGAGCCTTAAGCTTCGACCGAAATTTTTAGTACGGGATAGCCGTATATTTTCGAGAACGCTGTTATTGTCGTTCTCATTTTTTATTATAACTTTGCAAAATTGTATCTCTTATACATTTTCTCTGTTAAAAAAGAGAAATAAATAATTTTCAAGGAGAAATATTATGAAAACGGTCTTAACCATTGCCGGAAGTGATTCCTGCGGAGGTGCGGGGATACAGGCGGATATAAAAACAATGACACTTAACGGTGTTTATGCCATGAGTGCAATAACCGCCCTTACAGCACAGAACACATTGGGTGTCAGAGGAATATATAATGTATCGCCTGATTTTTTAAAGCAGCAGATAGATGCAGTCTTTGAGGACATACGACCGGATGCGGTCAAAATCGGTATGACATCCTCATCAGAGCTTATCTCGGTTATTTCCGAAAGACTCGTCTTTTATAAAGCGGAAAACGTAGTTGTTGACCCTGTTATGGTTTCTACAAGCGGAACAAAGCTCATAGGTGATGGTGCAGTATCAGCTTTGAGGGAAAAGCTTCTACCCCTCGCTTCGCTTATTACACCGAATATTCCGGAAGCGGAGGTTCTCGCGGAAATATCAATAAAAAATACAGAAGATATGCTTTCAGCGGCTAAAATTATATATATCAGATATTCTTCACCAGTTCTTATAAAGGGCGGACACAGTATAAACAATGCAAATGACCTCCTTTATGTCGGTGATAATTATCACTTCTTCAATGGAGAAAAAATTGAAAATCCCAACACACATGGAACAGGATGTACCCTTTCATCTGCTATAGCCTCAAACCTTGCAAAAGGCTATAATCTTGCGGATTCGGTACAAAAAGCAAAGGAGTACATTTCCGGTGCAATCGGTGCCATGCTCGATTTAGGCAAAGGCTCCGGCCCTATTGACCATGCCTTTGATTTACGCAGTCGTTTTGCCGATAAGGCTTAATATACATTAACACGAAAGGATAATAGCTATGAGAAATTACAAAACACAAATGGAAGCTGCAAAGGCGGGTATTATCACTCCCGAAATGGAAATTGTTGCCGGAAAGGAATATAAAACTCCGGAGGAAATACGCTGTTCGGTTGCAAAGGGCGAGGTATGTATTCCATGTAATATAAATCACAAATCAATTTCTCCCGAGGGTATCGGAGCCGGTCTTAAAACAAAAATCAATGTAAATCTTGGTATTTCAGGCGACTGCAAAGACTACACCGTTGAAATGCAGAAGGTAGATATGGCTCTGAAATTCGGTGCAGAAGCCATTATGGACTTGAGCAACTATGGAAAGACCAATACCTTCCGTCGTGAGCTTATAGAAAAATCCCCTGCCATGATAGGAACTGTTCCCATGTATGATGCCATAGGTTATCTTGAAAAGGATTTGCTTGAAATATCTGCGGAGGATTTTCTGAAGGTAGTACGTGCCCATGCCGAGGAGGGTGTGGACTTTATGACTATCCATGCCGGAATAAACAGACGTGCAGTTGAAGCATTTATGCGTGACAAGAGGAAGATGAATATTGTTTCACGAGGCGGATCTCTTCTTTTTGCGTGGATGATGATGACGGGCAACGAAAATCCGTTTTACGAGCATTATGACGAGGTTCTTGACATACTTGCAGAATATGATGTAACAATAAGTCTTGGAGATGCCTTACGTCCCGGCTGCATTGATGACAGCACTGACGGCGGTCAGATATCGGAGCTTATAGAGCTTGGGGCACTTACCGAACGTGCATGGGAAAAGAATGTTCAGGTTATGGTCGAGGGACCGGGTCATATGGCTATGAACGAAATTGAGGCGAACATGAAGCTTCAAAAGCGCATATGCCATAACGCACCATTTTATGTACTTGGTCCTCTTGTTACGGATATTTTTCCCGGCTATGATCACATCACATCAGCTATTGGCGGTGCAATTGCTGCGGCGAGCGGAGCTGATTTTCTTTGTTATGTTACTCCTGCCGAGCATCTCAGACTGCCCGATATCAATGATGTAAAAGAAGGAATTATAGCAAGTAAAATTGCCGCGCACGCTGCTGACATTGCCAAGGGCATACCCCATGCAAGGGACAAAGATAATGAAATGGCAAAGGCACGTCACGAGGTTAATTGGGACAAGATGTTTGAAATTGCCGTTGACGGAGAGAAGGCAAAGGAATATTTTGAAAGCACTCCGCCTGCTGACCGTCACACCTGTTCTATGTGCGGAAAAATGTGTGCAGTCCGCACCACAAACATGATACTCGAAGGCAAAACCGTACAATTCTGCACCGAAAAGTAATGGCGGCGGCGTGCCGCCGGCGGGGTGCCCCCGCTGTCAGTTCGTAATTAGGTTTCTCGGGTAAATCAGTCTATGGCTCGACCATTAATTTACTCGATGAACAACAGATAAGTATGTCATTTGTAGTTGCGGAGCGGCTCCGAGGAGCCGCTCCGTCATAAGTAACTTACGACAAGTAAACGGCAGTTTTAGGTCAAGCCTTTTGCAAAAGACATTAGGGGACACTTTGAGAGATGGTGTACCCTTGTGTATGTTTGTATGATTTATCCCGTCAGCACTTTGCCTGCAAATCGAACAGCCGTCTTAAACCTTATCAGGAATAAGACGGCTGTTTTATTCATTTTTTCTTATGATTCTTCCCCTCTGCTTCATTCCTTGCTTTGAGCTTCTTCTGATATGCATTTATGCTCCGCAGTTCGTCCGGCTTTAGCTCTCTCCATTTTCCGGGCTGAAGCATACCGAGCTTTACAGGTCCTATTGCAGTACGTTTCAGTCTTGCAACCTCAAGTCCGACAGCCTCGCACATCTTCCTTATCTGACGGTTCCTTCCCTCTTCAAGAACAATCTCAAGAACTGTTCTCTCCTGCTCGCTTGAAATCACCCTAATTGACGCAGGCATAGATTTTCTTCCGTCTATAATAACTCCTGTCGTAAGCTTTGTAAGCTGATCATCAGTTATTCTCGGATGTACGGTAACCCGATAGGTCTTTGCAAAATGTGTTGACGGATGACTTATCATATTCGCAAAATTTCCGTCATTGGTCATAAACAGCATACCCTCGGATTCTCTGTCAAGTCTGCCTACGGGAAAAAGTCTTGCCGGTATTTCATCAACCAATTCCGCAACGCATTTTCTTCCGCCTTCGTCATTCATTGTTGTTATAAATCCTCTCGGCTTATGAAGAAGAATATAATACTTTTTGGTATTTTTCCTTATTGTAATTTCCCTGCCCGCAACAGTGAGCTTATCCTTGTACGGATCCGCCTTTTCTCCGAGCTTTGCCTTTCTCCCGTTTACGGTAACGGCACCCGAAGAAATAAGCTCCTCCGCCTTTCTTCTTGAAGCGATTCCCGCATCTGCAATAATTTTCTGTATTCTTACCCTATTTTCTCCGTTTTCCATATTTTATCCCTTTCTATTTCACAATAAGCCTTGCTTTTGCTATTACCTTTTTATCGGCTCTGTATTCTATCCGCCCCACAGCCTCACCGTGGTTTACAGGTGCATATACAAATCGTGGAGCATATATTTTTTCCTCAACCTTGCCGACTTCCTCATTTTTTAGTGTAGTTTCAAGCTCTCTGTCGGGTATCAGGCATACCTCGTCATCATTATTCTCACTACCCACAATCGGAAGTTTTATTTCCTTGTTTTCATCCGTAAGCTTTACTCTCTGCACAAGACTGAATCCGTAATCATACAAAGCACAATGATCGTTCCAGTCGTTTCTGTCACCCAGTGTAACAACCACCAGCCGTACCCCATCACGCTCGGCACATGATGTCAGCGTTCTCCCGGCTTTCATCGTGTATCCTGTCTTTATTCCTATACAACCCTCGTACAGTGAAAGCAGTCTGTTATGATTGCCGAGAGTCTGCTTCTTCCCCTCGGGATATACATATTCTACATCAATGGTTTTTTGGGAAACAATTTCCCTGAAAGCCTCATTTTCCATGGCATATGAACAAAGCACCGCCATATCATATGCGGTAGAATAATGCTCCTCACTGTCAAGCCCTGACGGCGTTACAAAATGTGTATTTTTCATACCAAGCTGCAGTGCCTTTTCATTCATCATGTCGGCAAACTTTTCACTGTTGCCGCCAACCGCTATAGCCGCCGCATTTGCCGCATCATTTCCCGAAACCGCCATCATGCCCTTGACTATCTCACTCAGTCTGAGTATTTCTCCCGCTTTCAGATACATACTTGATCCTTCGGCATACATATCCGCAGTTATCTTTACATTCTTATCGTTTGAGGCACAGTATTCAAGTGCAAGCAGAGCAGTCATTATCTTTGTGATACTGGCTATTGCCCTTTTATCATTTATATTATGACCGTACAGCACCTCTCCGCTGTCGGCACAATAGATTATCGCCGCACCTGCACTGTCGGAAATACCCTCCCCCTTTACGTCAACAGCAGTCTTTACCCGAACGGCAGATACCACTCCGACAGTATTTGCGTTGACATTTTCCGAGGTTTTTCCTTCACATCCGCACAACGAAAAAATAACTGCAAATGCTACAGCAGCCGACATTATCCTTTTAATAGACAACTCCCCACCCCTTTGAAGCATTTATAAATTATATGCAGGGGCGGGGATAAAATGAACATTCAATAAAAACAGAAACAGACATTACAGCGTGGGGTCACTCAGACCCTCATCGGATTTTGTTTCTTTTTTGTCCTTGTTTTTATCCTTTTTTATAAGATCCACTATTTTGTCAAATAACTCGGGCACCAATGCAATAGCCTTCTGATTGGTATCGGTTGCTATATTCAGAAGCTTAACGTCACCGTGTGAAATTGCTATAAAAGCAACGGGATTAATTGTAACTCCCGCTCCGCCGCCGCCGCCGAAAAGATTTGAGCTTGCCTGATGCTTATTTGCAAATTCCGAACCGCCGGAAGCAAAACCGTATATAATTTTTGAAACAGGTATAATTGTCGTACCGTCAGGTGTAACGATAGGATCGCCTATGACCGTATTTACATCAACCATACTTTTTATTTTTTCAAGAGTAGTATCCATAAGTCCGTTAATCGGATGATCACTCATTTTCAACACCGCCTTTTATGTATAATTATAAACCAATTACTTTATTTTTGCAATAGCAGATATAAATTTCACAAAAGCCGATATTCCCGTACCAAACAGGAACCAAGGCTTTATATAAGCAGAAACAATAATTTCTGCGACCGGCTCCTCTGCAAGAAATCCGGCGACTATCTCCTCGTTATGCTTTCTTATTCTCAGATTATTTTCCAGTAATGATACAACGGGATATATGACAGAGCAGGCATAACCGTATTTGATAGCTGTATCCGCACTGTCCTCACCCACAACAAGCAGTTTCACATCAAGCATTTTTATAACAAGATGCTTTGCAAGCTTTTTCGGTATATCCTTAAGTATATCCAACAAACTTTTAACAATATTTAAAATTCCACCGAAGCCATGCTTATCCTTAAATTCAAGAATAGGATTCTTCTTTTTCTCTTGCTTATTCTCGCCTTCTGCGGAACTATCTTCCTTTTTCTGCGGTTTATCCGATGATTTGTCGGGAGATTTTTTTTCATCCTTTTCGGGATTCTCCCTGTTTTCGGTTTTATCGTTTTTTTTGCCGTTATCCGTATTTTCTTTTTTATCCCCTTTTTTATGTAAAACATCAAGATTGATAAAAAGATATCCTGCTTCTATATGGACTTCTCCGTCATATACTATCTTTAATCTTATAGGGCATATCATCAATAATATTATAAAGGCTATTATACCGAGAATTATGTATAAAACTGTCATACATCACCACCATCACGATCCTTTTCCTCCTCATTATCGGGTAACGGAGGAAGTTCGTCAAGAGATGAAATATTAAAGCATCTCAGAAAATGCTCGGTCGTACCATAAACCAGTGGTCTGCCCGGAAGCTCAAGACGACCTTTTTCCTCAATAAGCTCCCTTGACAAAAGGTTTGCAACAACACCTGAGCAATCTACACCTCTCACCTGCTCAATAAATGCCTTAGTTACCGGCTGATTATATGCTATAACTGCAAGAACTTCGGAGGCTGCCTGCGAAAGCGGTGTGTTTCTGCGAAGATCCAACACGGAGCGTATCGAATCCGCATATTCCTCAACACTGCACATCTGGAAGCATTTACCGAGTCTGACTATCCTTATACCGCTCCGCCTTTCCGCATATTCTGCGGAAAGCTCCTCACACAGCTCTATAACCCTCTCCTCGGGTATCTCAAGGGCCTTTGCTATCCCCTCTGTTTCAACGGGTGTTCCACAGGCAAAAATAACAGCCTCCACAGCACCTTTAAGCTTCTCCTCCTGCATTTCCATCACCCTCTCTGCGTTTTTTTCCTCCGCCTATAAGAATGAGCGTCTGACTGTCGCCATCTCCTTCTACTCTTACCCTTTTTCCTTTGATAAGCTCCAATACGGCAAGAAAAGTTGCAACGAGCTCACTCTTGTCTGCCGCATCACTGAATATACTGCTGTAGCCTACCCTTTTTCCGTTCCACAGCCGCTTCATTACTCCTATTATTTTTGAACTGACTGAAACTATCTTTCTTTTCACTATACCCGAAAAAGCGTCCTCCGGCGGCGGCAGCTTTGCTTTTCCTCTGCCGACAGCGGCAAGGTATGCCCCGACAAGATATGTTGCTTCATGACTTCTCCGATATTTCATATCCGCCTTGATTTTCTCCTGCTCACGGCAATAGCTGTCAAAGCTGATTTTTTCGGAAAGTATTTTCGCAACCTGCTTACATTTTTTATATTCTATAAGCTGTCCTGAAAGCTCACGCTTCATAACTTCGGCTTCTTCATATTTAGGGAGAAGCATTGCTGATTTTATCTGTACAAGTCTTGACGCCATATCGAGAAATTCTCCGGCTATTTCAAGATCCTGCTCCTGCATAAGCTGTATATGCTCCATATACTGGTCAAGAAGCTCTGAAATCAGGATATCATATATATTGAGTTTATTTTTTTCGATAAGGTGCAGCAGAAGATCAAGCGGACCCTCGAACGCACTGACCTTGTATGATAATACTTCCAAAATTCAGCACTCCTGTCAGCCTGCAAAGAAAGAAAACGGAAGCCATGTAAGCCACGAAATCCAACCATAGAAAAGATTATTCGCTCTGCCGAGTATTCCGTCAAGACCGCCCATTATAACAATTACAAATAAAACAGCGGAAATTATATGCATTCTTTGCTCTATCCAGATTATAGCATCATCAGATAAAAATGCCATGAGTATTTTAGAGCCGTCCAGCGGCGGAATGGGAATAAAATTGAATACCGCAAGACCTATATTTACTGTGATGAGAAACTCAAAGAAAATCAGCACATAATACACAAAATCATTATATGGAATAACATCTTTGATAATCATAAACATAAGTCCGTTTTGAATAAGACCCGCTGCTATTGCCGCAAGAAGGTTTGACACCGGTCCCGCAAGTGCAGTAAGAGCCATACCCGCCTTTGGATTTTCAAATCTCCTCGGATTTATCGGTACGGGCTTAGCCCAACCAAAGCCGATAATAAGCATAAGGCAGGCACCGAGATAATCTATGTGCTCCAAAGGATTGAGCGTAAGACGGTGCTGTCTTTTTGCGGTATCATCTCCAAGTTTATATGCAACCAAACCATGAGCACATTCATGCAGCGGAAGTACAAGAAATATTGTAAGTAAAACAGATAAAATATACATTATAACGGAAATAAAATTTCCCGATCTTAAAAGAGTAAACAGCATATATTCTTCCTCCTCTGTCAACCAAAACGCAGAATCCCGCTTAAATTTATGCAAGATTCTGCGTGTTCCATCAAAATTTATTCTTCCTCTTTGCTTTCGTCAAGCTCGTCCTCATTATAATCAAATTCGAGTATCTCATTACATTCCGGACATTTCATAACACCGTCATTAAGGGCATCCTCACTCACATAATTAACATTTCCGCAATTAGGACAGGTAACCTCATAGGCAAGCTCCTCGTCATCCGAATCGCTGTATTCAAGATCATCCCCGTAATCCTCATAGTCAAGCAGATCCTCGACTCCCGAAAGATCCTCGCTTATTCCGTCAACCTGATCGCAGACATCGTCATAGCACTGTTCAAGCTCTTTGATCTCATCTGCCATTTCCGAGAGAAGCTCCGCAATAAGCTTAAAAATCTTTGTCTGCTTATCGGTCGGGTCAAGTTCAAGACCGTCAATAAGTCCCTTTATATAAGCTGCCTTTTCACTAAGCTGCATTTTCATTACCTCCGATGTCAACAGGCTTACTGTGCTCTTGACATATACTCGCCTGTTCTTGTATCAATCTGAATCTTATCGCCCTCGTTAATAAAGATCGGCACCTTTATCTCTGCGCCTGTTTCAAGAGTAGCCGGTTTTGTAACGTTTGTAGCCGTATCACCCTTAACACCCGGCTCAGTCTGTGTAACCTCAAGAACAACGAATGTCGGAGGCTCAACTCCGAAAACACTACCCTTATATGACATGATCTTGCATACCATATTCTCTTTTACAAACTTGAAGTTATCCCCGAGAACGCTTGCATTTATAGGTGTCTGTTCATAAGTTTCGTTATCCATGAAATAATAAAGCTCGCCGTCATTGTAGATATATTCCATATCCTTTCTCTCAATAAACGCAGTCGGATACTTATCATTGGGGTTAAAGGTCTTTTCAACCACCGCACCTGTTATTACGTTTTTGATTTTTGTACGGACAAATGCCGCACCCTTTCCGGGCTTAACGTGCTGGAACTCTACTATGGTTACCACCTGTCCGTCCATCTCAAATGTAACGCCGTTTCTGAAATCGCCTGCTGTAATCATTTAAAATCCTCCTAAAATAGTTTTTATACAAAATATAACCCCGATAGGCTCCGGGATAAATCAGCAAATACGCTTTGTTAATTATACTATACATATTGAAAAAATGCAAGTTTTTTAATTATTTTCTTCCTCAAAAAGTCAAAATAAAAACATACCTGTCATATGCCGTATTTCATGCCTCCGTATTCACATTATGACTTTTCACTATAAGAACCTTTGATATTCTTCTGCTTTCGACCTCCTGTACTGTGAAGCGTGTTCCGTTGATAACTACAGAGGGATGTTCCCCGTCCTTCGGAATATGCCCCATTCTGTCAAGCATTATTCCTGCAATTGTATCGTTGTCATCCCCCTCAAATGATATTCCCGTAAGCTCGGTTATTTCATCAAGTGAAGTAGCACCGTCAACAGTGAAGCTGTATTCATTAAGCTGCTTTATCTCATCGTCCTCATCATCATATTCATCCTGTATATTTCCCACAATTGATTCGATAAGATCCTCCATTGTAATGATACCGCCCGTTCCCCCGAATTCATCGACAACAATGGCTATCTGGGTTTTATGTGCGGTCATATATTCAAACATTTCACTGCATCTCTTTGACTGTGGGACAAATACGGCAGGCTTTATCATATCCTCTCCTATTTCTCCGCTCGGAGGATCCGTATTGACAAATTTAAGGAGATCCTTTACATATATTATGCCTATTATATCGTCTATATCATCATTATACACAGGTATTCTCGAACGTCCGCTTTCCATGGCAGTTTTTGCAACATCCGTAAGTCTTGCATTGCTCCTGACTGCAACAACATCTTTTCGGTGAGTCATAATTTCTCCTACCGCAGTATCATCAAAGTCAAAAACATTTTCTATCATATCCTTGGTATTACCCTCAATGGATCCGTTTTCCTCACCTTTATCGACCATAAGAAGAATTTCCTCTTCCGTCTGTTGATTCGATATTTTTTTCGTATTATATCCGAACAATCTGACAATAATATTTGAAAGAAGACATGAAATTCCCGCAACGGGCTGAAATATTACGTAAACCATCAAAAACAAACGGGAAAAACGCAAAACCGCCGACTCCTGCTTTCCCGCCCCAAGCTTTTCCGGAATAAAGATTCCGAAGCCTGAAAAAATTATGCAGGGAATTATGAACGATGCCGCAGCAGAAATCCATAAACCCGCTGTCGTATTGCCGGTAATTTCCGACAGCCATGCTCCAAGCATCGGCATGAACGTATATTCACATATAAGCAGGACGGCAGCAAGACATACAGCACAGCTCACATGGGCAAATGAACAATATTTTTCACTGTTTTCAAGAATTCCGAGTGCCCTTGCATAGACTTTTGAGTCCTCCTCATCAGCTTTTTTCTTTATTGCTCCTGCCGATGCAGATGATACCGCACCGCAAAAATAAGAAAGAAAAAAGCTTATTATAAAAAACAGTAAAATAATCATGACCGCAATTGATATGTTCCCGGAATCGCATGATGCAAGCATAAAAATATCCGGATAATTACCGCCGGAATCACCATCCATAAAATTATACACCTCTGACATACTAAAATCCACATATAATAATACGAAAAAAGACTTGTATTGTCAATCGGCAATATAACTCATATTTTACCTCACAAAAAAAATATTGTAGGCATTTTATTATGACAGATTAATCAGAACAGTTGATATATTATTATTTTAACCGGTAATACCGCCAATGATGAAAGGAGAAAGAAAATGTTTGAAAAATCCCTGCTGAAAAGACCTTGTGACAGAAAAACAAGAGAAGCCCTTATCGGAGGACTGCTTATTGATTACGGATTTATTTCCCGTGACACAATCGGCGAAAGCCGTTGTTCAAGACCCATTGATATGCTATGCATAGGAAACAGAGATAAACAGGTACTCCTTGCGGGGGCATTTCACGGTATGGAATGGCTTACGACCTCACTGCTTCTTCGTTTTTTCAATGATATCTGCTCCGCCGTAAAAAACGGTGAATCAATCTGCGGCGTCCGTGTCGGAACATTTCTGAATATGAGAGGACTTGCTATGATCCCGTGCATTAATCCCGATGGTGTAGAAATTCAGATAAACGGTGCGGAAACAGCAGGAAACTATGAAAATCTTGTAAAGGAAGTGAGCGGCGGAAATACCCCACATTGGCAATCCAATGCCGCGGGAGTTGACATCAACCATAATTTTTCCGCAAACTGGAGCAGTCTGCATCAAATGGAGATTGACAACGGCATAAACTCCCCCTCACCGACACGCTACGGAGGAGAATATCCGGAAAGCGAACCCGAAAGCCGGGCAATTGCTTCATATTGCCGTGCAGGAAATATAACCCACGCACTTGCTTTCCACAGTCAGGGAGAGGAAATATACTGGAATTTCGGGGATTACAAGGATGAGGAAGCACATAAAATGGCACAGGCTCTTTCAAGCGTAAGCGGTTACAGGATAAGCGAGCCGGAGGGACTTGCCGTGGGAGGAGGCTTCAAGGACTGGTTCGTTGAAAAATTCCATCGCCCTGCATTCACCATAGAAATCGGAAGAGGTCAGAATCCGCTTCCGACAGATGATATAGACAATATTTATGAAAAAACAAAGGAAATGCTCGTACTTTCCCTTGTATTATAATATACAGTTTATTGTAAGAGTAATAATTTTAAATAAATGATTATTGAAAAAAGCAGATGAATATGTTATTATAGGGGTACAAAATAAGGGAGGTTAAATATAAATGTTCAAACGTATAAATAAGGTTCTTATTGCGGTAATTTTCGGCTCCCTCATACTGTCCGGCGGCTGTGCATATAAAGATAATAACGACTCCGGAAGCTCAACCGGCGGATCTGCGGTTGAGCTGCAAAGTCAGGAGGATATTTCCGACGGTAATGATATAGGTGATACATCGGAATCGGGGCAGTCAAGCGATACACCCGCAGAGGAATCTAAGGATAACAGCACCGCAAATGAAGAATCAGATACCTACGTTGAGGAAAGCGAAGATGAGAGCAATAATACTGATGATGGGTCCTCGTATGTTGAAACGCCTGAAGAATCTTCGGCAGCAGAGATAAGCTATGAGGGTTATCAGTTTGATGATGAACAAATCGTTGAGGACTACCATACGGCAACCGTATTTACATCAAACGATACATTCAACGAAATTTTCTCTGAAAATGCCCTTGACAAGGAATATGACGCCGAGCAGCAAAATGCCGGAACAAGCAGTGAGATGCGTCAGATCACCGCTTCTTATTCCGCAAAATGGAAAAGCAAGGTTGATGAGGTATTCGCTGAACTTGACGTTATTCTTGAGGATAATCCGGATGAACACGAAAAGCTTATACAGTCACAGGATGAATGGACAGGCGGTCTTGCCGATGTCGAAAGCAGTTTTTATTCGGAAGCCGACGAAGGAGCCGGAACAGAGGGACTTATTGCGGCAGAGGCTGCTGTTATGAATTATTATAAGGGCAGAACGGCCATACTACTTGAACAGATTTATGAACTCAACGGTGAGATCGACCTTGCTCAATACGGTTTATAATATCGGGAGAATTATATGAAAAACATACAGTATATAAGAACAATACCTTTTGCGGTCATATTACTCTTAGCTATCGTATCTTTATCGGCCTGTTCTTTCAACAGCAGTATCAGTATAGGCAATTATGTTTCAGATGTGAACAGCAATGTTCAGCAGGCTGTAGGACTTACAAGAGAATTCCGCAAAATAAAGGATGATCTCGACACAAGGAGTCCTGATGATGCTGTGGAATGTACGGATATACTCGATAAGCTTTCCGAGTGTTACGCAAATATACTTAAGCTTGAGGCTCCTGAAAGGTATGATGATATAGATAAAGAGCTAAAAACAAATGCCAAGGAAGCTCTGACAGAAATATCAGGGCTGAAAAGTCTTATCAGTACCTCACAGGACACGGGGGATGACTCCTTATATAAACATGACAGTCAGGATATAATAGAAAGATATGAGGAAATATATTCCGCTGTTGTTGATTTATCGGCTCAGGCTCAAACACGCTTCAGAAATGATTAAAATACAAAAAGGTGTTATCTCTACGAACCTAAAGGTTCCGATACGATAACACCTTTTTTGAATTCATCTTATAATTTATTATTCATCTGCATCAGGCATATCCCAGTTATGATATACATTCTGAACATCATCGTTATCATCAAGCATATCAAGAAGCTTCTGCATCCTGACAGCCGCTTCCTCGTCCTCAATCTTTGTGTAGGTTGACGGTATCATTGAAACATCGGCTGAAACAAACTCATATCCTTTTTCCGTGAGTGCCTCCATAACTCCCCCGAAATCCTCAGGCTCGGTATAAATCTCATACACATCATCACTCTCTGCATTGAAATCCGAAGCTCCCGCCTCAAGTGCATCCTCCATCACCTTATCTTCATCATTATCTTCTTTTTCAATTATCAGAAGACCTTTCTGACTGAACATAAAGGATACACAGCCCTGTGTTCCGAGGTTTCCCCCGAATTTATCAAAGTAATGACGGATATCTCCTGCGGTACGGTTACGGTTATCGGTAAGTGTTTCAACTATAACCGCAATACCGCACGGACCGTAGCCTTCATAGGTTATATTTTCATAATTGTCACCATCGGCACTTCCTGCGGCTTTTTTTATGATACGCTCAATATTGTCATTAGGAACATTGTTTGCCTTTGCTTTTGCTATACATTCACGCAGCTTGGAATTTGATGCCGGATCCGCTCCGCCGCCCTCACGGACTGCAACTGCAAGCTCCCTTCCTATCTTTGTAAATACCTTGGCCCTTGCTCCGTCTGTCTTTTCCTTTTTTCTCTTTATTGTACTCCATTTTGAATGTCCTGACATATAAAGAATTCCTCCTGTATATAATTTCGCTTATTATTCTAACACAAAAAACGGATTTTATCAAGTGTATTTCCGTCATCTCTATAATTTGCAAAGCATCCGCATTTTAAATCAGCGTCCTGCCGTCACAGTATTTACACAGCAGCATATCACCGCCTGCTTCAGTAAATACCGAAGGAAGATATTTTTCCTTCCGGGTTATGCACCTCGGATTGGAGCAGCGGAAAGGATGCGTTGCCATCACCCTTGGAGCAAATGCCTTTTCACTGCCGTGAAGCATCGTAAGCATAAGTGCCATTCGTCCGTACATTCCGTAAACTGTCTGTATGTAATATTTTGACCTTTCGTCATAGTCTACCTCCACATCTATCTCATCAACCCTCGGAAGCGGGTGAAGTATTCTCATTGTCCTTTTCGCATATTTAAGCTTTTCCTTATCAAGAACGAATACCCCGTTTTGTTTACGATATTCCTCCTCACTTGAAAAACGCTCCCTTTGTATTCTTGTCATATAAAGCACATCAAGCTCCGGCATTGCCTCGACAAGACTCGTAACCTCGGTATAATCACATTCTGATGCGTTTATCACATCCTTGATATACTGCGGCACGGAAAGCTCCGGTGTTGATATCAGAACAAATTTGTTTCTCTTAAAGGTTGACATGGTTTTTATCAGCGAATGTACTGTTCTTCCGTTTTTCAAATCACCGCAAAGTCCTATGCAAAGATTATCCAGTCTGCCCATTTCATTATACAGTGTTATCACATCTGTTAGTGTCTGTGTCGGATGAAGATGTCCCCCATCCCCTGCATTTATAACCGGTACAGGTGAATACATAGCCGCCGCTGCAGCCGTTCCCTCGTCAGGGTGGCGTATTGCAATGATATCGGCATATCCGCCTATAACGCTGATCGTATCCTTAAGATTTTCACCCTTTGCAACGGATGAATTCTGCGGATTATCAAATCCTATTATTCTTCCGCCCAGACGCAGCATTGCCGTCTGAAAGGACATCTGTGTCCTTGTTGACGGTTCATAAAAAAGTGTTGCAAGTATCTTACCTCTACAGGCGTCAAGATAATTTTCCGGTTCGGATTTTATATCATTTGCAAGCTTAATTATATCCATGAGCTCCCTGTGGGAAAGATCCGTCAAATCCACAACGTGTCTGTTTTTCATACATTAATCACCTTTCAGTTATTTTCAGTATTAATTCCGTTTACCCTGTCTGTAACAATCGAAGCATTCATATAACTTTAAAGTTTTATAAATACAGCCGAAAATTAAGCCTGCCGAAAACGACAGGCTTAAAAATCATTTATTATTGAAAAGAGAAATTATATCCATATAGGAATCATCGGAATCGCCATTTGTTTCCACTTTCTGCTGCTGTGTGGGACGCGGCTGCTGAGTCGGCATCGTTGTATTGGCATTCGGATATGTTGTAGCAGCATTAGGATATGAAGCAGCAGTATTCGCATTGGGATATGTCTGAGCCGGCTGTGACGGCTGCGGCTGCGGAGCAAAAGGATTATAGCTCGGCTGTTGTCTTGTCTGCTGAGTTGTCTTATCCTGCGGTCTTGTAACCGCACCAAAACGGGACGGCTCATTTCTTACAGCCGGACTGCCGTACTGAAACTGTGAAACGGGCTTCTTATCGTCCTTTTTGCCTATAGGAGCATAGCTGTCGGTGGTCGGGAAGCCTGTCGCAATAACAATAACGCTGATAGCATCCTCCATCTCATCGTCAAGGGCAGCACCCCAGATAATTATAGCGTTTTCGTCTGCCTGCTCGGAAATCATTGTCGAAGCTTCCTGAATTTCATCAAGTCCGATATCAGCCGAAGCCTTAATATTAACAATAAGACCCTTAGCACCCTGAATAGAGGTTCCCAAAAGCGGACTTGAAATAGCGTTCTGAGCCGCAATCTTAGCCTTATCTTTACCGGAAGCGACACCGACTCCCATAAGAGCGTAGCCTGCATCTTTCATAACCGAGGTAACATCTGCAAAGTCAAGATTAACAAGACCGGGAATCACTATAAGGTCGGTTATGCTCTGTACGCCCTGACGAAGAACATCATCAGCAGCAAAAAACGCATTCTGAAGTGTTATCTTTTCCTCACTGATATGCTTAAGTCTTTCGTTAGGAATAACGATAAGAGAATCCACGTGCTGCTTGAGCTTTGAGATACCTCCCTCAGCTTGTTCCATTCTGCGTTTACCTTCAAAAAGGAACGGTGTTGTTACTATTCCCACGGTAAGAATTCCCATTTCCTTGGCAACCTCTGCAACTATAGGTGCCGCACCCGTGCCGGTACCGCCGCCCATACCCGCGGTTATAAATACCATATCGGTACCCTTAAGAACCTCGGCGATCTGCTCCTTACTTTCCTCGGCAGCCTTTTCTCCTACCTCAGGCTTTGAGCCTGCTCCCTTTCCATGGGTAATCTTCTCACCGATCTGCATCTTCTGTGTTGCCTTTGAGCGGTTAAGTGCCTGACGGTCGGTGTTTATAGAAATAAACTCCACACCTGTCACATAATCAACCATTCGGTCGATAGCGTTTCCTCCGCCTCCGCCTACACCAACTACTTTAATGTTGACAATATTGTCGATCTCGTTATTTTCAAATTCGTAAGGCATTTATTAAACTCCCTTCAGATTAATCTCCGCATATAATTGCAAAAAGCAAAGTCGGCATTCATACCCCTTATAATTTTTACAACTACATACTAATTTACCACTTTTCGCTTATAATTTCAATATCTAAGCGATAATTTTCGCCATATTTATCATTATTAATTCATCCTGCACAAAAACAAATTGTTTTTTTGTGCAAAAAGCCTGCTATGCATAATATGTATCATCCGTATAGCCATCATCGGTATAATAATCATCCGTGTAACCGTCATCGGTGTAGGTATCATCGGTGTAATCATCCGTATAACCGTCATCCGTGTAGGTATCATCGGTGTAATCATCCGTATAACCGTCATCGGTATAGGTATCATCGGTATAATCATCAGTGTAACCGTCATCGGTATAGGTATCATCGGTATAATCATCCGTATAACCGTCATCGGTATAGGTATCATCGGTATAATCATCCGTATAACCGTCATCCGTGTAGGTATCATCGGTGTAATCATCCGTATAACCATCACCCATGTCTGTATCATCGGTATAATCATCCTCTTCACTGACAGAGGTCTCCTCGCCGACCGATTCCTCCGAACTCTCCTCAGGCTCGGCAGAGGATTCATTATCGCTGTCATCCTTTACCTTGCTGACCTGCTTATTACTGCTGTTTTCCTTTGCGGGAGCCGAGCTTACCTTGCTGTCCTCATATCCAAGCTTAAGATATGACTTTCCGCCGTCCGCTGAAGCAAGCGATACATCAAGAGTTCCTTTAGAATTTTCTCTCACATTCTTTGAAAGTATATCCGCCGCACTCCGAAGCTTATATTCTATATTTTCAAAGTTTCCTATAATTATGGTAAAACCGCCGCTTTTAATAAGCTTTATTGATGAGGTATCGGAAATATCTATCGTCTTTACATCGGCAATCTTGTATTTACTTACATTTTCAATAATCCTGTCAATATATTTTTTCATATTGTTGTCTTTATATTGTATTTTTGAAGAAAGCCTGACGTTTTTCAGATTTGCCCCGAGTATTTCCGGTATATCCTTATATTTGTTCTCACCATATTTATTCTCACCGATTATATCAATAATTTTTCCGCTTTTGCTGAGAATAATATATTTGCCGTTATACTCAACAGCGGAAGCAGGCTTCGCTTCGGTAACAACAATATTGACTTTGTTAAAAAGCTTTTTATTGATTTCAACCTCTTCTATGTAGGAAAATTTGCTCTGTATTTTTGCCACTCCCTGTGAGGTATCACATAAGAGTAAATTATCCCCCTTATTTATCAATGAGGCAGCTATTATATCCTCTTCATCATATCGTGTTTTTCCCTCAACCGTAATTTCGTCAATCTTAAAAAACACCGTCAGTGACAAACCCACGCATATCGCAATAAGGATAAGCAATGTAACTGTCCCCAACAAGACCCTGCGCATTTTTTTTATGTAAGGATTGACAGGCTCCTTGGGAGGTGTTATCAGCTTCGGCACGGGTATCTTTTCGGCATCGACCGCTCTATTTTGCTTCGGAGAAGACTTCTTTCCCGCTTCGGGAGAAGATTTCCCATGTCTTGCGGCAGCCTTTTCCTTTTGTACGGTTTTGCTTTTGGAAAAAGCTTTTTTCCCGGCCCCGGACCTATCGCTTCCCGGATTTTCAGGGCGGTTCCGGGTTCTGCTGCCCGAATCCGCATTTATATTCCTGTTCCGTGCAGCAGTCGTTGTTTCTTTGCTTTTTCCCGCTCTGCCGGTGGGAGAAGGTGTCGGTCGCTGCACCTGCTTATTACTTTTTGATGAAGCGGCAGGTTTTCGGATATTCGGGTCGCCCCTGCCGCTCGGCGGACGTCTCTTACTTCCGCCCCCGGAATTATTATTCATTTTGATTCCTCCGTTGAGGCTTTATTTCTTCACAAAATCTATTCATTACTTCCCCGATGCAATAACCTCGACTATTACCGCATATATCCTTTTTACGGCATCACTCACAGCCATTTTACGGGCATTGGAAGAATATTCCCTCAGCCGCTCGGGATCCGAAGCAAGCTTATCTATTTCTTCCGTAAGTCTTTCGGGAGTGAGATCCTTTTCCTCAATCATTACTGCGGCATTTTTTTCAACGAGTGCCATTGCATTATGGAACTGATGATTTTCCGCCACATTCGGTGACGGGATAAGCACGGCAGGCTTACCCTTTACCTGAATTTCACTGAGAGTGATTGCTCCTGCCCTTGACACCACAACATCGGCTGCGGCAAGACAGACAGGCATATTATTTATATACTCCCTTATGTCAAGATTTTTTGCTTTTTCGAGATCCACACCTTTTTCCCTGAGAAGATCGGGAAACCATTTTCCATACTGACCATATGCATGAATATGCTGATATCTCCCGTCCTTTGCACTTCTTGCTATTATATCCGCAAGCGATTCATTTATAATTCTCGCTCCGAGACTTCCGCCAAAAGAAAGAATAACAGGTCTTTCGTCAAGTCCGAGTTCCTTACGGCTTGCTTCCCTGTCTGCGGTTTGTATTTCCCCTCTGACGGGATTGCCGGTTATAACAAATTTCGGACTGCCCTTGAAATGCTTTTCGGCGGCGGGCATTGCGAGCATAACCCTGTCGGCGTGTTTTGAAAGCATCTTATTTGTTACCCCGGGAAAGGCATTCTGCTCATGTATGATCGTTGGTATTCCGAGCTTTGCCGCTGCCCTGAGAACAGGTCCGCTGACATATCCGCCCGTTCCTACACATATATCGGGTTTAAATTCCCTGATTATCCTCTTGGCAGCTCTTCCGCCGGTTATTGCCTTTTTTACGGTTACTATATTATCCTTTATTCCCTTGGGCGTAAGCTTTCTGCTAAAGCCCTGGACATTGATTCCCCTGAATTCAAAGCCTGCCTGCGGAACAAGTCTTTCCTCCATTCCGCCTGTTTTCCCAACATAAAGTATCTCGGCATCCGGTTGTCTTTCCCTTACATAGCCCGCTATTGCAAGTGCGGGATTTATATGTCCGGCTGTTCCCCCGCCCGCAAAAAGTATTCTCATAAAAGCTCACTCCTATATTTTTTCGAGGTTAGATGTTCTCGAAATCGAAAGCACTATTCCCATCTGAGCCATAAGCATCAGCAGCGATGTTCCTCCGTAGCTGAAAAACGGCAAGCTTATGCCTGTATTCGGCAGCCAGTCGGTTATAACAAGGATATTTAGTATAACCTGCAGTCCTATCTGTGCAGAAAGACCTGTTCCGAGCATGGAACCGAAGGGATCCTTGGCTCTCATGGAAATTGTTATTCCCCTCCAGACAAGGAGAACAAATATCAATAATATAAGTACTGCCCCTACAAATCCGAGTTCCTCACATACAACGGCAAAAACAAAATCGTTCTGCGCCTCGGGTATATACATGAATTTCTGTCTTGACTGACCAAGCCCCAGACCCCATATTCCTCCCGAGCCTATAGCATAGAGAGAATTTCTTGTCTGATATGTCGTCTGCCACATTTCCTCTGTGGTATAGGTAAGTGCCTGACCCCAACCGTCAAGTCTTTGCATTGCATAACCGAGCTTATCGGTTGCTACCAGATATACGATAACCGCTCCGATAGCCAAAGCTGCAATAACAAAATATCTCAGCCTGACGCCGCCTATAAACATCATTACCGCACCAAGCATTACCATTATAACAATACCGGAATAATGCGGTTCTCTCAACAAAAGAAATACATAGACACCAAGCAGCAGAACAGGTACCAACACCCCGTATCGGAAAGTATGCATCTCACGGAAATGCTTTGACGACCAATCCGCTATCGCAAGTATCAATGCGAATTTTGCTACCTCTGATGCCTGAAAAGAAATTATACCTCCAAAATCAATCCACCTTTTCGGATCACCGGGCATAAATAAAACTATTATAAGCAATGCAAGACCTATCAGATATACAAACGGTGCAAGAAAATGGAAATGATGATAATCAAAATATGATATGAGTATCATTGCAACAAAACCAAACACTGCAAAGATAGACTGCTTTCCCAAATACATCTGACTGTCATTCTCGTACGTGAGCGCCGACGGATAGCTTGCGGAATACATCATTATTATTCCGATTATAACCAATACAATCACAAGAAAAAGAAATGTCATATCCATTCCAAGCCTTATCGAAAAGAGCTTTATTTTATTCCTGACCTTTTTAAGTCCTTTATTTTCGGTAATTTCCTGAAGCTGAGGTGCTTTATTACCGCTCGGCTGCGGTTTATTCACGGGCAGCTTTCGTGCCGGAGATGAACCATTAGGCACTCATAACACTTCCTTTCCGTATAAAATTCATCAAAGTATATCAAAACGCCGCTCCACCGTCAAATATCACCAATGCGAGTGCCGCGGCACCGCATAATGCTTCAATCAGACTGAATACTACGACTATCTTCACCTCGGACCATCCGCACATTTCAAAGTGGTGATGAATCGGACTCATTTTGAAAAGCCGCTTTCCCTTGGTAATTTTAAAATAAGTAACCTGCAATATAACGGAAAACATTTCTGCTATATAGACTAAACCAATGGGTATAAGGAGTATCTCCATGTCAAGTCCGAACAGCACGGCACATACATATCCGCCCAGAAAAAGAGAGCCTGTATCCCCCATGAAGGTCTTTGCCGGATGGAAATTCCACAAAAGGAACCCGAGACAGCCCCCCGCAAGTGCCGCAGACATAATCGAAAGTCCCATTCTTGCGGTAAAGCTTGATATAAGCATCATAAATATCGCCGCAAACATTGTAACCGAACCGTTGAGTCCGTCTATTCCGTCTGTCAGATTAACGGCATTCACAATTCCTACTATAAGAACAGCCGCTATCGGGTAGTACATTATTCCTATATCAACCGAGCCGATAAATGGTATATACGTGCTTGTAGTTTCTCCAAAAAGATACATCGTCACAAGATATGCTATCGCCGCGAGAAACTGAAGGGCAAGCTTCTGTACGGGTGTCAGTCCGAGATTTCTTTTTTTTGCAACCTTTACATAATCGTCAAGAAAACCTATGGCACCGAATGCGGCAGCCATAAACAAGCCGCCGTATATTTTTGCACTTTGCAGGGTCGATTCTGCCGGTATCCCGTCCCTCTCCCCCATGTAGTGATAAAGCAGCACACATACTACGGTCGCCGCTATACTTGCCGCTATGAACATGAATCCGCCCATAGTAGGTGTACCTTGCTTTCCCTTATGCCATTTCGGTCCTTCCTCACGAATTGTCTGTCCAAAATGAAGCTTCCTCAGAAACGGAACAAGCCGGATTCCCATAAGACCTGCTATCGCAAAAGAAAGTACAGCCGCAATTACTGTCCAAGCTCCAGACATTATTTAATCCACCTTTCATAAACCCGTTGTTTTCCACAAATCTATCGTTTAATATCAGTCATTACCGTCACTTGTAAAATATCCCGATATTGCCGCCAAAGGAAGTCCCGAAGCAATAAGAACACCCATACAGGCAAGTACCTCTTCCACTGAGTATTTATCCTTATCAAGACATATTCTGCTCAGTATACCGTTTCCTACGATATCAAGAGTGACCGTATTGCAACATTCGGAGATATTGCGGCAGGCAAGGTCGGCACCGTAATTATCTGCGGAATATGTCAGAACGTCATTTTCATCTGTTCCGATATTTTCATAAGCCGTAACTCTTTGTCTGAATCCGCTTATACATCTGTCACTGTTTCCTTCATCGTAAAGAACAGTATCCGCTATCACATCTTCGGGACATTCCCCGTTATACCCGGATGTTTCTATTACAAAATCCGTATTCTCGGAAAAGTCATCAATGCAATTATTATAGGAGCAAAAATCCAGAATACCTGAAATCAATTTTGCAAGCCTTTGAGAGTTTTTGCAGGCAAGAAAAATCAGTCTCGGTCTTTGAACCGTTTTCATTTTATTTGTCATTCAGAGCCCCCCTGTTATCTTTTATTATTCCGTAATGTTACTCAATACCGTTATCCTCATTAAATTCAACAGTAACAACCGTATATGGTTCAACTTCGGTTCCCGGCTCAATATCCTGCGATTTAGCATACGCATCACCATTATTAACTGCCGAACCGGATAAGCATACATTAAGATCATTTGTCGATGCAAGGTAATTCACGTCGCTAAGGCTGCAATTTCTGAAATCGGGTACTGTCACCTTTTGTTTTCTGCTTTCCTCATCAGTGTAGAGCACAACCGTTCCCTCTTTAGGAATACTCGAATAAGCGGCAGGGTTCTGTGCAATAACGGTATTTCCGTCACCTACCACTTCCGCTCTAAGGCCATCATTCTCGACCTTTTGCTTAGCTTCGTCAATGCCCATATTGTCGTATACTCCGACCGTTGTATCAAGCTGCTCAGCCTCCTCCTCGGAATATATCTTTTCAATTCCAAGATACGGGAGAACCTCTCTCATGATATTTCTGAAACAGGGACCTGCTACAGCGGAACCGTAGTAGTTTATTTCGGGATCAGGTGTATCAAAATAGCAAAGCAAAGCTACCTCCGGGTCGTCACACGGTGCAATACCACAAAAAGATGCAATATAATCCTTTGTAGGATTACCGTCCTCGTCAACTATCTTCTGTGAGGTACCGGTTTTTCCCCCTATACGATAACCCGCAACATATCCGTTTGCAGCACCGCCTCCCGGCTTTGCATTTTTTTCAAGCATGGAAAGAACCTTATCCGCAACATCCTCACTTATTGCCTGTCTTTTTACGGTAGGCTCGGTTGCTTTCACAACATTTCCTTCACTGTCCACAACCTGCGAAACAACATAAGGCTGCATAAGCTTGCCGCCGTTAGCAATCGCAGAGCAGGCGGTTATCATCTGTATGGGTGTGATTTTAAAATTCTGTCCGAAGGACGAAACGGCAAGATCCATAAGGCTCATCCCTGCCGGCTCGCCCTCTTTATCGTAGAATATGCTTTCACTTTCTCCCGGAAGATCTATTCCTGTCTTTTCCGAAAAGCCGAGAGCAACATAATATTCATAGAATTTTTCTCTTCCCAGCATAAATCCCATCTGCATAAATGCAGGGTTGCACGAATTGCAAAGTGCCTGTTCGATTGTCTGTGTACCGTGACCCGAACTGGTCCAGCAATCTATAGATTCAGCTCCTTCATACGGCACATAAGAGCCGCTGCAGGTAAAGGTTGTATCATCCTTTATGAGTCCCTCAGACAAAACCGCTGAGGCCGTCACCATTTTAAATACGGAACCGGGAATGTAGGTATCGCTGACACCCTTGTTTCTCCACTGTGCATTCTGTGCTTTTGCTGTTGCCGCATCCTGCTCATCCTCGGGAAGCTTATCTATTTCCTTTTTCTTCTTTTCGTCGGCAATCTCAAACGGATTATTCGGGTCAAACGAACCCTCGCAGGCAAAACCGAGTATCGCGCCCGTCTTAACATTCATCATAATTGCACAGCCTCTGTTTGACACATTATATTCCTTTATTGTCTGACGGACATATTTTTCCATTATGCTTTGTATATTTTCATCAATTGTCAAAACAAGGCTGTTTCCGTCAGAAGCCTCAACCTTCTGTTCATATTGATACGGAAGCGGATTGTTCTGTGCATCCTGTGCTATTACAATTCTTCCGGAATTTCCGTTAAGCTCTTCGTCATATTCGTACTCCACACCTGAAAGCCCCTGGCTATCGCTTCCCACAAATCCGAGAACCGCACCGGCAAAATTATCATGTGTGTAATATCTTTTGTAATTTTCAATAAGATCTATCACCCCGCTTATCTTATGCTTGTCATACATATCATCACAAAACTCAAGTACCTTATCCTTCAGTTCCGCATCCGCTTTTCTCTTAAGCATAACATAATAGGAATTTTCCTTTGTCTTTTTAATTATATCATCCTTATCAAGATCAAGTATTTTTGAAAGCCCTTCGGCAAACACTTCCCTTCTTTCATCAGTCCAATTCTTAAAATTCGCAGGAGCAAGAACTATATCCCACACTGTAATACTTTGTGCAAGTATATTACCGTTACTGTCATATATACTTCCTCTTTTTCCCGAAACCGTTGTATCATGAAGCTGCTGCTCAACCGCCCTTTTTTGCAGATCCTCGGACTGATAAACCTGAAGGTACAACAACCTCGCTATAATCGTTCCGAAACCGAGCAGAATTATTATTACCATTGTTATGGTAGACCTACGCCATAGTGTGGCGGCAGCGCCTTTTTTTGCCATTATCGTTGTCCCTTCTTTCCATTAAAAATAAGTCCCGGTATTAATTCTATTGAAGTTTTGCAGTTATTATGATATTATGAAAAATAAACAAAAATCACGATACACCTACATAAATACTTTTCCGAATGCATCCAATACGACCGTAAATACGTTTTTCGACGTATCGTCATCAACTACCTCTCCCTTATCTCCGTCCGATAAAGAGAAAAATTTCTTCTGTGCATTCTTTGCCGGAGTCATATTGAGCTTTGTTTCCGCAAAATTTTTGACAAAGGAATCGGTAAGCTTGCTGTCTATCTCAAGCCGGTATTTTGCCTGTAGATTCTGAAGCTCTGTAAGCTCCTTATTTTTTTCGGTTATACTGTCGTTTATTTCATTGAGTTCGGCATTGAAATGTACAAAAAGTATTGCAACCGATGCAAGCACAATCGTAAGCAGGCTTACAAAGAAAATAACCACAGGATTTCTCTTTCTCCTTTGTGCCTTTGAGGAGGAGCCCTGGCTTATACTTATGATCTGCCCGCTTTTCTTCTTTTTTCTCGATTTTTTATCCGCACTTGACATCTGTATGTCATTATTTTCTTCAAAAAGAGAAAGATCATATGCTTGATTTTCCTTTTTCTGAGCCATATTTTCCCCTCCTATTTATATTAAGAAAGCATTTTTTATATTCTGATTTTCTCGCAGCACCTCAGTTTTGCACTTCTGCTGCGCGGATTTTCTTCAAGTTCACCGCTGTCTGCTTCGATAGGCTTTCTGTTGACAAGCTTTGCAGCCGGCTTACGTCCGCATACACATATCGGAAAATCCTTTGGGCATATGCATCCCTCGCACCACTTAGCCATTCTTTGCTTGACCATTCTGTCCTCAAGTGAATGAAAGGTTATAACCGCAAGTCTTCCGCCTGTTCCGAGCGAAGCAAAGGCATTGTCAAGTCCTTCGGAAAGTCTGTCAAGTTCACCGTTCACAAATATGCGGAGTGCCTGAAAGGTTTTCCGTGCAGGATGCTTATCATGCCTCTTTGCGGCAGGATAAGCGGATTTCACTATCTCCGCAAGTTGTGTTGTTGTCGTTATGGGACTCACTGCCCTTTCTCTTTCTATCGCACGGGCTATATTTTTTGCAAATTTTTCCTCGCCGTATGCAGAAAGTATTTGTACAAGCTCCGAAAAGCTCAGAGTGTTTACATAATCTGCCGCGGTAGGGCCGCTCCGGCTCATTCTCATATCGAGCGGCGCCTCACTATGATAGGAAAAACCTCTTCCGGCACAATCAAGCTGATGTGAAGATACCCCGATATCCATCAGGACGCCGTCAAGATATTCCGTGTCAAGCTCCTTTATAACCGACGGTATCTCCGAAAAATTCGCCTTTACTACCGTTACTCTTTCATCTTTGCCAAAACGCTCATTCAAAACCTCTATGGCATCGGGATCCTGATCGACACAAATCAACCTTCCGTTTTTCCCGAGCCTTTCGAGTATTCCGGCGGAATGTCCCCCGCCCCCCGCAGTACCGTCAAGATATATGCCGTCCTGCTTTATATCAAGCAGCTCTATGGTCTTATAAAAAAGTACCGGCTTATGCGAAAATTCCATAGCTTCACCTCATCAAAGCTCAAGAGCGCCCATGGTATCGTAAACATCATCATCCGAAAGCTGTTCGTTATATTCCGCCCATTTTGCCGCATCCCATATTTCAACCTGACTGCCCGCGCCGTTTATAACCACATCCTTATCAATGCCGGCATAATCTCTCAATGTCTGCGAAAGAAGAACCCTTCCCTGCTTATCGGGGATAAGCTCAACAGCACTTGAAAAGAAGAAACGCTTTAGCTTCACGGTCGTTGCAGACGGTTTGGATGCGATACTCTCACCAAGCTTTATCCAGCTTTCCTTTGACAAAACCATAATGGTATTATCCTTACCCTTAGTGGCATAGAAAACCTCACCAAGCTCCTCGCGGAACTTAGCGGGAATTATGACTCTTCCCTTAGAGTCTATATTATGTTGATAAGTACCGATTAACATAATATACCACCACTCAGTACAACAATCTGAAATATTCATGGGCTTAGATGACACAATGTTGCACAAATACCCACTCCGTTTTTATATTATAACTTAATATGCATAAAAAAGCAAGGCATTGAAATTATTTTTTTAGTGGTCCATTCTTCTCGAAAAGAAATATTTATTATTTAAACACCGCAAAACATGGCAATAAATGCGGTTTTTTAAAAAAATTGATCTGTATTAGTCCTGTTTTTTTATAAAAAAATTTTTTATTTCCGTATAAAACCGCAGCAATAACACAAAATAAATCCGGGGTGATTATATGCAGTATTTATATGCATTCATTGTAGGCGGTATATTTTGTGTCATAGCTCAGATACTTATCGACAAAACACAGCTTACGCCTGCAAGAATACTTGTCATATATGTTGTAGGCGGAGTTATACTGACAGCAATCGGTCTTTATGAGCCTATAGTGAATTTTGCAGGTGCGGGAGCTACAGTCCCTCTGACGGGATTCGGATATTCTCTTGCAAAGGGAATTGAAGAGGAGGTAAATGCAAACGGACTGATAGGTATTCTTACAGGAGGGCTTACCGCTTGTTCGGCAGGTATAGCAGCTGCCGTCTTTTTCGGATATATTATGGCAATTTTCAAAAAGCCAAGCACAAAATAATTAAATCCTGACACCTGATTACGGAAGCCGCATAAGCCGAACTGCAATCAGGTGTATTTTTATATTGCAGCGGGTAAAATACTAACCACTGACAGTATGTAAGTTATTGAATTTTACGGCTTTAAGTGATATACTTATTATCATAGAAAGAAACTAAAGGAGATACGGAATGGCTACCTTTACTAAAATAGCACTCAAAAAATCATTTATAAAATTACTTGATGAACGCCCTCTTTCACAGATAACCGTTAAGGATATTGTAAACGAATGTGGTGTGAACCGCAATACATTTTATTATTATTTTGAAGACATTCCTACACTTATTGAAGATATCGTAACAGAAGACGCTGAAAAAATCATTCAGCAATACCCGACTGTAGAAAAAATTGAGGACTGTTTGAATGCGATCGTTGAAAATGCTCTTTTAAAAAAACGTGCAGTTTTACATATATATAATTCCGTAAACAGGGAAATTTATGAGCAATATCTATGGAAAGTATGCGATTATGTTATAGGCTCATATCTCATTACTATACTTAACGGAAGAAAAATATCCGAAAGTGATTTTAATGTAATAAAAAGATATTTTGAAAGCGTTGGTTTCGGAATGATTTCCGCTTGGCTTACAACCGGTATGACATCCGATATTCAGACATTTTTTTCAAGAATATGTGAAATTAAAAGCGGTATGTTGGAAGAGATGATTTCACGCTGTGAAATAAAGTAAAATATACAATATAGTCTTTTTGTCTTAAATTCGGACATTAGTATGCCCCGTGCCTAAAAAACAGGCACAGGGCATTTTTTGTCCGTTTTCGTTATTAAAAGCAATAAATATAATGTTAATAGCAAAGAAAAGGAAAGGAAAGGTGGCTGTTTATGCGTTTTTCAAAGGCTGTGGTCAGATACCGAATACCGATTCTGATTATTACCGTTCTGCTTCTTATACCGTCAGTTCTCGGTATGATGGCAACACGGATAAACTATGATATGCTCTCCTATCTGCCCGAGGACATGGAAACCGTCAAGGGGCAAAGTGAGCTGCTCAAAGATTTCAATAAGGGTGCATTTTCTTTTATTATCGTTGAGGATATGCCCGATAAGGATGTTTCCGGTCTGAAAGAAAAAGTTGAAGCTGTGGACCATGTAGAAAATGTCATATGGTATGATTCAATAGCAGATATATCTGTACCTAAGGAGATTCTGCCAGATGAGATATATGATGAATTCAACACGGAACATTCAACTATGATGGCGGTATTTTTCGATTCATCTACCTCCTCAGATGCTACAATGGATGCAATAAAGGAAATCCGCAGAATTACAGGAGAGCAATGCTTCGTTTCAGGTATGTCAGCCATGATAACGGATCTCAGAAATATATGCGAGCAGGAGGAATCCGTATATGTGGCAATCGCCGTATTGCTTGCCTGCATTGTAATGCTTTTTCTGCTCGACAGTTGGCTTGTACCGTTTATCTTCCTTATAAGTATAGGAATGATGATACTTATAAACCTCGGAAGCAATTACTTCCTTGGAGAAATATCCTATATTACAAAGGCTCTTTCAGCAGTTTTGCAGCTTGCCGTTACGATGGATTACTCAATCTTTCTCTGGCACAGCTATAATGAACAAAAAAACAAATACGAACATAAGGATGATGCAATGGCGGCAGCCGTAAAGGAAACCCTTACTTCGATTGTAGGAAGTTCTATCACTACCGTTGCGGGCTTCATAGCTCTTTGCTTTATGACATTTACAATGGGACGTGATCTCGGAATCGTAATGGCTAAGGGTGTTATTCTGGGTGTCCTCGGTTGTGTTACGGTCCTCCCATCACTTATCCTTGTGTTTGACAAACCGCTTCAGAAAACAAAACACAAACCGCTTATACCGAATATGGGCGGATTTGCAAAGGGTATAACCCGTATATTTCCCGTATTTCTTGTAATCTTTGTACTGCTTATACCCCCTGCTTACTACGGATATGAAAAAACCAATGACGAAGTATATTACGATTTATCCCAATGTCTTCCCGAAGATATGGATTTTGCAATAGCCAACAACAAGCTTAAGGATGATTTTGATATTGCCACAACAGAAATGGTTCTCGTTGACTCGGATCTTAAACCCAAAACCGTTAAGGCTATGACCGATGAAATGGAAAAGGTTGATGGAGTTAAATATGTTCTCGGTCTTGAATCACTCGTCGGAACGAGAATCCCCGAGGAGGTTATTCCCGACTCGGTAAAGAGTATGCTTGAAAGCGATAAATGGGAACTGCTTCTCATAAACTCTGAATATAAGGTGGCAAGTGATGAATTAAGCAGTCAGATAAACGAGCTTAATACAATACTGAAAAAATACGATGAAGGCGGTATGCTTATCGGCGAGGGTCCGTGCATGAAGGATCTGATAGAAACTACCTCACATGATTTTCAGGTTGTCAACATAATCTCGATACTTGCTATATTCGTGATTATAGGCTTGGTGGAAAAGAGCATTTCTCTGCCCTTTGTACTGATTTCGGTCATAGAACTTTCGATTTTTATAAATCTTGGTCTTCCGCATTATCTCGGACAAAGCCTGCCGTTTATCGCTCCTATTTGCATAAGCACGATACAACTTGGTGCAACCGTTGATTATGCTATTCTTATGACAACAAGATATAAATCCGAACGTATAAAAGGATACAGCAAAAGGGATTCCATAAAAATCGCACTTTCAACCTCAATTCCCTCAATCATTGTTTCAGGTATGGGATTGTTCGCCGCAACTTTTGGTGTTGCCCTTTACTCGGATGTAGATATGATAAGCTCAATATGTATGCTTTTGGCGAGAGGTGCAATCATCAGTATGATTGCTGTTATATTCATGCTCCCCGCTTTGCTTATGCTATGTGACAGAGTTATATGTGCCACAACCATAGGTATGGGAAAGATATATAAATCAAATAATAAACAGGAGGCTGTCAGAAATGAAAAAGTCCATAGTTAAAATTATAGCTGTTTGCCTTTGTGCAGCCATAACATTCGGTGGTGTGGTTTTCACGGCTTCATCACTCAATTCAGGTTATAATACAAATGAAGAAAGCAAACAAGTTTCCGCTGCTATTGAAAGTAAGGATGAGTCTGTATTCAAAGACGAAACAGTATATATCCTTGCAAATGCCGACGGGTCAACCGATAAGATAATTGTAAGTGATTGGATAAAGAACAAGTTAAAAAATGAATCGCTGAATGACAAGACGGAACTGACCGACATTGAAAACGTCAAGGGTAACGAAACATACACCGACGGAAACGACAATACCAAGATATGGGATGCCGATGGAAACGATATTTACTATCAGGGAAACATAGATAAGGAGCTTCCCGTTGATTTGAAAATTTCCTATAAGCTTGACGGAAAAGACATATCCCCGTCCGAGCTTGTCGGAAAAAGCGGCAGGGTTACAATACGCTTTGATTACACGAACAAACAGTTTGAATATAGAGAAATAAACGGCAAGAAGGAAAAAATCTATGTTCCTTATGCTATGCTTACGGGGGTAGTACTTGATAACGAAATATTCGCAAATGCGGAAATTACAAACGGCAGGCTGATAAATGACGGCAGCCGTACTGTAGTTGTAGGAACAGCATTCCCGGGTTTACAGGAAAACTTAGGTATTTCAAAGGAGGATTTTGAAATTCCCGACTATGTAGAGATTACGGCGGATGCAGAAAACTTTGAGCTTGGAATGACCCTTACACTTGCCACAAACGAGTTGTTCAATGAAATTGACACAGACAGCCTTGATAAAGCTGACGACCTCAAGGATTCTGTAAAAAAGCTTACGGACGGTATGGATAAGCTGCTTGACGGTTCGTCCGAGCTTTATGATGGTCTTTCGGAACTGCTTGATAAATCGGGAGAGCTTACAGACGGAATAAATCAGCTTGCCGACGGTGCAGACACACTCAAGGGCGGTACTGCGGAGCTTGACAACGGAGCTTCAAGCCTGCAATCGGGGGCAAAACAGTTGTCGGACGGACTTAATACCCTGTCTTCTGAGAACGATAAACTGAACGGCGGTGCAGAACAGGTATTTAAAACACTTCTTTCAACTGCTGAAAGTCAACTTAAAGCTGCCGGTCTTGAAGTACCGACATTGACAATTGCTAATTATTCAAAGGTTCTCGATGATGTAATTGCTTCCCTTGATAAGAATGCCGTTTATGAAAAAGCTCTGAATACCGTAAAATCCGCCGTTGAGGAGAAACGTCCATACATTACAGAGCAGGTAACGGCAGCAGTTCGTCAGGAAGTAGAAAAGCAGGTAACGGCAGCCGTCAAAAACGAGGTTACACCAAAGGTAGAACAGGCTGTGCGTGAAAATGTCCGCGGACAGATTCTTGCCGCTATGAATATGGACAGCACAAGCTATGATGCGGCCGTTTCGGCAGGCTTGATTGATAAGGCTACTCAACAAGCTGTAAAAAATGAAATAGAAAAACAGATGAAGAGCGATACTGTATTGCAGACAATAGAAGCAAAAACAGAGGAGCAGATGAACTCCAAAGAAATAAGGGCAGCCATTGAAGATAATGTTGCTCAGCAGATGAAAACCGATAATGTCAAGAATCAAATCAGTTCAAATACAGAAGCACAGGTGCAAAAGGCTATTTCCGACAATATGGCTTCCGATGAGGTACAATCACAGCTTACCGCCGCTTCCGAAGGTGCAAAATCGGTAATATCCCTGAAATCCTCACTTGACAGCTATAACACCTTCTATACAGGCTTGCAGACATATACAAGCGGTGTATCTCAGGCAGCTGACGGAGCAAATGAACTAAAAAACGGTACAGATGACCTTAAGAAAGGCACACAACAGCTTCATTCAGGTTCAACTGAGTTATATGATGGAATAATGACTTTAAAGGATTCAACTCCTACACTTATTGACGGTATCAAACAGCTCAGGGACGGCTCCGGAGAGCTTAGGGACGGTCTTGTCGAATTTAACGACGAGGGTATCCAGAAGCTTGCCGATATTGTGAACAAGGATTTGAATAATATCGTTGAAAGGCTTCGTGCGACCAAGGAAGTATCTCTCAGCTACAAGAGCTTTGCCGGCATAGATGACAGTGCAGACGGTCAGGTAAAATTCATATACAAAACGGATTCATTAGAGAAGTAAAGTAACCATGAGGCTCCGGCCAAGCTTTTATATGCTTAGTCGGAGCCCTTGTTATATCATTTTTTAATATTTGTCATTTCTGTTTGCGGAGCGGCGGCGTGCCGCCGCTGTCAATCCGTAATTAATTTACTCAGGCAAATTAATCTTTTGCTCGACCGTTAATTTACTCGATGAACAAGCGATAAGTATGTCATTTTTGTTTGCGGAGCGGCTCGCAGAGCCGCTCTCGACACTTTCTGCCACACACCGACAGGCAAACTAACTATCGCGGAGCGGCGTGCCGCCGCTGTCAATCCGTAATTAATTTACTCAGGCAAATTAATCTTTTGCTCGACCATCAATTTACTCGATGAACAAGCGATAAGTATGTCATTTCTGTTTGCGGAGCGGCTCGCAGAGCCGCTCTCGACACTTTCTGCCGCACACCGACAGGCAAACTAACTATCGCGGAAACAGACTGCCCTCCACAAAAAACAAAGCGAACGCAAGTGAGCGAAATCGCGAATTGACAGCGGCGGCACGCCGCCGGGGGCTCCCCCGCCCGCTTAGGAGCCGGCACTTTCGTAGGCACTCAGACCCTTGTGCCATATGACAAGGGATATTGCTAAAAATGTTATAGATATAAGTACAGTACATCCTATGTTGAATAACGGATTCTCTCCTGTGAGGAAATATAGACACGGATAGTATCCCGTGAAAGCAAAGGGTATTACAAACGTTACTATCAATTTTATAAAATTACTGTATATCGTTGTCGGGTACTTTGCAAATTCATTCATACCGTAAACCATCTGAATGATAAAGCCACTGCTCTTTATCCAAAATGCGACCGCCGCTGTCCCTATCTTTATCGCCGTATATATCAAAGCGGAAAACGGTATTACAAGTATGAATAAAATAACACTGAGCGGTGTTATGTATAACCCTGCACTCGGTGCAGCATAAATCATAAGACATATACCGACAACAAGCTCACCCACCGCATCTATTTGAAATGTTTCGGCAATTACATGAAAAAGCGGATTGATAGGTCTTGTAAGATATTTATCAAAATCGCCCTTGCGTACTATAAAATATCCTACACACCACAAATTATCCGTCAGAAGATGATCAAGTCCCTTCGGTATCTGAGAAAATCCGTATATAAATACAATCTGCTCGAACGTAAAACCGGCAAGCTGCGGTATCTGCGAAAATATTATGAATATAAATGCAATGCCTATAGCCTGATCAATAAGAAAGCTTACTGCCCCGGTGAGAAAATCCGCTTTATACTCCATAAGACGCTTTAAATTCTGTGCAACAAGTATTCTGTATATTTTTAATGCCCTCCGCATACCTTAACCTCCCTGCACACTCAGCTTCTTTATCGCTCCAAGCCATATAAGCTTTGAAATACCATATATGATAATCGCCCATACAGCCTGAATACCAAGCCTGAAAATTATTTCGCTTGTATCGTATTTTCCCATATAAATCATGACAGGAGTATAGCTCATCGATGAGAAAGGCATATATTCAAGAACAGTCCTGAGCCCGTCCGGCATAAATGCAAGAGGAATGAGCGATCCCGACAGAAAGTTTACTATGCTGTTTTTGAGTATGCCCATACCCCACAGATTTTTTACATAGAATGCCATAAACCCAAAACACAGATTTACCCTGAAAGCAACAAGATAGGCCAGCACTACGCTTAAAAGAAATAACAACAAATTTATAGGATTAAACATTACCGTACCCAAGGTTATGTATCTGTATATCTCCAGACCGATTATTACGGGAAATGCAAACGTAACAGTTCTCATTGCCGTTCCGCCAAGTTCGGTTGCAAGATAGCTAAGATCCATATTAACGGGCTTGATAAGCCGCATTGCAATACTTCCGTCCTTTATCTCCTCGGCTATGTCATTGCTTACAGTGCTGAAAGTAACCTCACCGGCAACATTCGACAGGAAAAGATACAATACCATATCGCTCATGGTAAAATTCATGAATGTTTCTCCGCCGGATGCCATAAATACGGACTTCCACAGATAATACATTACAAAGCAGTATATCAGACCGCCGATGATAAACCCAAGAAAATTCATCCTGTAAACTATAAGATTCTGTACGCCTGCTCTTACAAACGGCATATACTGTTTTCTTATCTTATTCATTCTCACCCGCCCCCTCTTTATACAGGCGGCGGATAATTTCCTCTATATCCGCATCCTTTACGGCTATATCCTTTACTTTTGTAAGTGACAGCGTATGGTTAAGCATATCACCCACGGGCATGGAATCACTGTTGAAGCGTATAGTGAAAACATTCTTGTCATTCTTTATGCTTATATCATCGTCACTCAATTTCAGTTCCCTGCGGAAAGCTTCAGCCGTAAGATCTGAAGCAGGATCAGCCTCAAAAGTAAGCTCACGCATCTGTCCGTAATTCTTCTTGAGTTCCCTGAGAGAACCGTCATATACGTTCCTGCCGTGGTCTATCATAACGATACGATCGCACAAAAGCTCAATATCGCTGATATCATGTGTTGTTAGTATAACGGTTGTCTGCTCCTCCTTATTGATTTTCATTATAGCGCGGCGTATATTGTCCTTGACAACAACATCAAGACCTATAGTAGGCTCATCAAGAAAAAGCACCTTCGGACTGTGAAGCATGGATGCCGCTATATCAGCTCTCATACGCTGACCGAGAGAAAGGGTACGAACAGGTGAGCTTATAAAATCCTCAAGCTCAAGCACCTCATTAAGAAATGCCATTCTTTCCCTGAATCTGTCCTCACCTATCTCATATATTTCTTTCAGAACAGTATAGGTTTCCACAAGCGGCAAATCCCACCATAGCTGTGTACGCTGTCCGAAAACGACACCTATCTCCTTGACATATTTCTTTCTGTCAACGGTAGGATTTTTGCCGTTTATGGTACAGCTTCCCGAAGTGGGAGTAAGTATTCCCGTAAGCATTTTAATAACCGTGGATTTTCCGGCTCCGTTCGGTCCTATAAATCCGAGTACCTCACCCTTTGCAACTTCAAAGCTGATACCGTCAACGGCCGCTATAATTTCATGCTTGGGACTGAAAAGTGCCTTCACAGCACCTTTAAGTCCCGGATCTTTAATAACCTTTTTAAATTCTTTCCTTAAATTATTTACACTTATCATAATTATTTCTCCATTGATTGTTACAACACAAAACTTTCCTGTTTTCTTTCAATACATAACTATGAATTAGGTCTTCTGTAGAAGTTTCCCATTACCTCCTCAGATTTCATTACGTTTATGAAACAGTCCGGGTCACATTCCTTGATTTTTGAAATTACTCTGCGTATCTCATCGGAGGAAACCACAGAATAGATCATGTTTCTCTCCTTGCCCTTATAAAGACCGACACCCTTAAAAAGCGTACCGTCATGGTTCGTACATTCCTTTATTACACCATATACCTCTTCGGGTTTTCCTGTTATTATAAACAGGGTTTGCTTCTGATACCTCTTATACAAAAGCTGTATTACCACAGTTGACGCAAACTGCAAAATTATGGAATACATTGCTCCGGTCCAGTCAAATAAAAGTCCCGAGAACAAAAGCACAACAATATTTCCGGCGAGAATATAATCCCACGCATCCTTTCCGTAATGCTCGGATATGAATATCGAAATAAAATCCGTACCCCCGCTCGTCGCATTGTTCAACAGGCATATTGCAATTGCCACACCGTTTATGATCCCTCCGAAAACAGCACAGAGCAGAATATCATTTGTGAGGTGCAGATTAGGAATGATATCCGCAAAGGTCGAGGACAGCACGATCATTATAAGAGAATATATCGTAAATCTCTTGCCTATGAACTTGAAGCTTATGAGTGCCGGTACTGCATTAAGCGGAATATAAATAACACTGAGCGGAACCGATATCCCCGCAAATTTCAGCAATACCTGCTGTCCCAGAAGCGATACACCGGTAAATCCGCCGGCAAGCAGACCCGCCCCGTGCAGAAAATTACTTATGGAAAATCCATACATCACCGATGCAACAATTACACAAATAATTTTTCTTATTTCTCTGAGTATTACTTTTCCCATACTATTTCCCCCGTTCGTTTTGGTATGCCCAAATATCAGAAAAGCAGAGAATAAAACTTAATAATCCCCCTCATCCTCATTGTCATCATAATCGTCCATTACTTCCCTCTGCCTTAATCTCATTCTTATCTTATCCTTTTCGACGGCATCGGAAAGAGCATCCTTGAACAAACGTACGTTTTTAATGTTCTTTATTATGAGCGTAGGGTTGGTTTTATCATGTGAATATACAGTAAGGGTTCCTATATTGAACATTTTCTGAAAAAGAGTCCTTGTCATGCTCATATCAGCAACACGATACAAAAGTATCTCATTTTCAGTGCTGCGAAACAGACCCATCTGTATTACGATCTTTTTTTCGGTAAGTATATATTTTGTAAAAGTCCACGGTATACCGAAAAATCCCCACCTTTTTCTTTCACGCATAAT
>CANPXK010000018.1 GCA_947585965.1 uncultured Clostridia bacterium | reverse complement strand
GGCGAATCTGAGGGAGGTATTACTATGTGTGAGATCTATGACAAAATCCTGCAGGAAGGCGAAGCAAAAGGCAGAGCGGAAGGTGAAGCAAAAGGCAGACTTGCTGCACTTGCCGACCTTGTAAAGAGCGGTATTATAAAGCTCGAGCAGGCGGCGGAGCAGGCTAAAATGCCGATTGAGGAATTTAAAATCAAAACAGGCTTGTCTGTATAAAAGCAGTACAACGGATAAAAAAAAACAGCTCTAAAGCATAAAACGGCTTTTGGAGCTGTTTTTTTATTTTACCCGATAAGATAAACTTGATTCCATGTATTTATCTTTTATTCAATTTGCTTGCATTGTAAAATGGTACGATTAGTATCAACACGTTCTGATATAAATCCGAATTTGTTGTGCAGATATATATTTGTCTTTCAATTACCCATGATAAATGGTATTTTTTTGCTGTATTTTTTCGCAGAAGCATAGGGTTAATCGAGATTTTTATTGTAAATAATTTCAAGACCTTTTATCAGTAAATCATTGTCAATGTAAATTTTATGCAGACAGTTGGGTATGATTTTCGATGAAAGTCCTCCCGTAGCAACAATGGTCGGTTCTCCGTCAATTTCAAGAGAAAGTCTGTCTATCATACCATCAATCATTGCCGCGTTTCCGAAAACTATACCGGAACGCATACAATCTGCTGTATTGGTTCCTATCACCTTTTTCGGTGCGTCAAGACTTATTGCGGGTAACTGAGCGGTATTTCCCGTGAGTGATTCCATTGACACTCTTACACCGGGAGCTATGATACCCCCTCGGTATATCCCGTCCTTGTCAACAACTACCATAGTTGTCGCCGTTCCCATATCTATTACAATGAACGGTTTCGGATATTGAGCAAGAGCCGCAACACAGCCGACAACAATATCACTGCCGAGTGTTGAGGGATTGTCAATTTTTATATCGAGTCCTGTTTTTATCCCCGGTCCGACAATAAGAGCTTCGCATTTTGTAAGAAGCCATATAGCCTTTTTAAGTACCTCGTTAAGCTGGGGTACAACGGATGATATAATAGCCCCGTCAAAGGAATCGGCGGAACTTCCGTTTATTTCTATAAGTGTTTTGAAAATAACGGCATATTCGTCCTCGGTTTTATTTTTATCGGTATTAATCCTTGATACAAATATCGGAGTGGAATTCCGAATCCCTCCGAAAACTATATTTGTATTTCCTACATCAATAGCAAGTATCATTTTTTATTTTCTCCCTCAGGTAAAGATTTTATAAAATCAAGCTTTTCGTTTAAATTATTATCAATATGTACATCAATCTGATTAAATGGTATTTCGATATCAGCCTTACTCAGAGCACATTTTATTTTTTCCCTCATATCAAACAGCAGCTTCCAATAATCCTCGGAGGCACACCATATCCATACGGTAAGGTCAACACTGCTTTCATTGAATTTGTCTACAATGACCTTGTTGTCTTTTTCTTCTATGACACGTTCGTCATTTTTGATTACTCCCATAATTACATTCCTTGCCTTTGCAATATCCTCCTCATATGATATGGGCACGGGAATTTCAAGCCGCCTTTTATCAAGCACAAAATGATTTATGATATTATTTGAAGTAAGTCGGGAATTAGGTATAATTACCTCCTTATAATCATAGGTTCTCAGTGTCGTATACATCATGTCGATTTTTATAACCTCTCCGATTATACCCTCGGTTTCGATAAAATCACCTGTTCTGATTTTTTTATTTATGATGATCAATGTTCCGCTTGCAACATTTGCAAGGCTGTCCTTGAGTGCAAGACCTATCGTAACGGTTGCGGCACCGATAGCCGCAATAAGTGTAGATACATCAAAATTCAAGGCTGAAAGTACACATACTCCTAGGAATATAAACAGTGCTGCCTTGACAATAGAATTAAGAAAGCTTATGACCGTAGGATCTGCTTTTCCCTTATTCAAAGCCCGGACCATAATTTTAAGAATGAGCTTTATAAGCCACCAGCCGCCGACAAGAATTATAATTGCTGTTATGATGTGGGGAATCATACCAATAAGCCAATCAATAAAGGAATTGAACCATTTCCGGAAATGACTGATCTGTTCCTCAACATCGGCACCTGTAACAGGGTTATCAAGAAGTAAATAATTCATAGAATACCTCCGTCCGAAAATACTAATTAATTATATCACACTATGGACAAATTTAAAAGTTTTTTTGCCTGTATTTATCTTTTCTACCACTTTTTCTTGCAAAAAACAAATAATTATTGTATGATAAATAAAGTATAAAGCATGAAAGGGATATTGCAATGGATTACAAACTGATACAAAAGGCGGACAGAGAGCTTATATATTACGGAATATATAATACCGGGATTGAAACACTTGACGGCGGGGATATTTTAAGTAAGGTCAGACAGAAGTATTTTGAAACACAAAAACGTCAGAAAAACCGCAGTACCTATAATATTATGGGTACAATATATCGTTGTTCCTATAATATGGAGGAGAATAAACCTCTCAAATGGAAAAAGCTTATCGGCTCACAACTTACGGAATATTCCGTCATAAGCGAAGAAGGATATTATATTGAATCAGTCGATAAGGACAGGAACCCTTATAAAAGAGTTTATTATGATAATTCACATATGCTTCTGAGGGCAGAGTTTTTTCTGAAAAACGATAAAAATAATCCTGTCTGTACCGTTATACCCTCAACGGACGGGGAAAGAAGTGTGCTTGTGAGAAGAAGCAGCGGAGCTGCCGATGTACTTTATCCGTTTGAGCAGGTTGTGGATAAGGAGCTTACGGAAAGGCTTAACAGCTCCCGTGGAGAGCCCCAGATATTCTGCCGAACAAACAGCGGAAGCTATTATTTCTGCAATGAATCCGAGGCGGCAGTGCGACAGTCCCTGCTTGATAAAATAATAGAAAGGGAAAATTCCGCCGCGGTAAATTCCGTATCCGATGAAATCATTGAACCTTACTTTAATATAAACGACAATGCACTTGAAGAAAACGGACCCGCAGCGGGATATTCCGATATTGACGATTATGAGGGTACTTCGGCTGAGAAAGACAATACATACACTGTCATAAATGATGATATGACAGACAGTGACGGAAGTATCACCTATACAGCACAGGGAGATATACATACAGCTGAAACTCAGGTAAATGAAGAACATAAACAGCCGTGTACATTCGCTTACGAATGTCCGTATGAACTCACGGAAAAGCTTATAATCGAATCCGGCGAAAGCAAATATTATTATTACGGAGATGTCGTTGAGGACAAAAGAAGCGGTATCGGAAGAACTGCCATGTCAAACGGCAGAACCGCATATGAGGGCGGATATAAGGATGATAAACGTGACGGCTTCGGGGTTTATTACTATAAATCCGGCAGGCTTTGCTATGCAGGGTCATGGAAGGAAAATAAACGCCAAGGTCTGGGAATAGCATTTTCTCCGAATGACGGGGGTGTTCTTGTCGGAAACTGGCATAATAATGAATCAAGCGGTATCGGTGCAAGCTTTGACAAAAACGGAAATCTGATATACCTCGGCAAAACAAACGGGGGAAAAAGAAACGGAGCTGTAGTTACATATTCTGAAAATGAAGATAGTTTTTTTGTAGGAAAATATAAGAACGGAGAATTTCTCGGAACGGGAACTCAGTTTGACAGCGAAGGAAATATGCTGTATGTCGGTGAATACAGGAATAATATGAGAGTCGGTACGGGCATATCCTATAAGGCGGACGGCTCCGTATGCTATAACGGAGAATGGTCGGATAATCTGTATAACGGCAGAGGAACACTTTATCTGAGTGACGGAAAAATACTAAGGGGTATTTTTAAAAACGGCAAGGCTGACGGAAGATGCTCACTGACAGACCGTACAGGCAGACTTATATATCTGGGAAACTTTGAAAACGATATGTATAACGGCTCGGGCAGATTATTCCTTGATGCGGGAGCATATGTTGAGGGATGCTTCGCTGACGGCGAGCCTACGGGTATATTTAACGAGTATGATAATAATAATCACCTTGTCTATTGTGGTGAGTGGAGCAATATGCACAGAAACGGCAAGGGTATTGAATATATAAACAATGAAAAGGTATATGACGGAAGCTTTGTAAATTCAGTATATGATGGTGACGGAAAACTTTACAGTGGCGGCAGGCTTGTTTACTCGGGAGAGTTCAGAGGCGGAATGAGATGCGGCACGGGAGCAGAATACAGCGGCGATGATGTTATATATTTCGGAACATGGAAAAATGACTGTTACAGCGGCTGCGGAATGCTTTATGAAAACGGAATGATAAGATTTGCAGGACAATTCAGAAACGGAAAAATGCATGGGAGGATAAATGAATTATATGACGGAAAAATTATAAGAAAGTGTCTTTATAATGACGGCATACTTACGTATATGTGTGAATATTCCGAGGATAATATTATGACATATTTTGGAAATATTTCGGACGGAAAAAGGAACGGTATGGGCTGCTCCTATAACAGTGAATGTGAAAAGGTATTTGAGGGAATATTCAGAAATGATATGCCGGAAAAAGCCATGCAGGTATTTTACAGGAATCTTGAGGACCTTCCGGAATGTGAGGAGTTAAAAAATACCGAATATGAAAACTATAGATTTGCCCCGGAATATGCTGTCGATATGACCTATGCAGCAGGAAAATATACGGGCTGTCTGTCATCGGGAATACCGGAGGGCAGAGGAAGTATGCTGTTCTGTGACCACAGATATACGGGAGTTTTCTCCAAGGGTGCCGCAGACGGAAGAGGAATAATATATATGAATGACGGCAGGGAAATAAGCGGAAACTTCAGCACAAGACCGCTTAAGGGAAGTAAAAGACTTCAATTTACCGATATTATTTATTATGTTATAGCGGATTAACAGGGGGTAAAAATGTCAACATTATACATATCCGACCTTGACGGTACATTGTTGAACAAGGACGCACGTCTTTCAAAAAGAAGTGCGGAAATAATAAACGGACTGATAAGAAAGGGTATGCTTTTTACGGTTGCCACTGCACGCAGTCTGAGTTGTGTAAAAATACTTGACGAATTGAATCTTAAGCTTCCCTGTGTTCAGCTTAACGGTGTGCTGATATATGACTTTGCAAAGGCTTCATATATTGACTGCACACCGATAAGGACACAGTCGGCAAGGGAGGTTCTGAGAATATTACGAAAATACGACAGAACCTCTTTTGTGTATAAGGTCGATGATGAATACGGTATACACGTTGAATTTGAAAAACTGAGGAACGAACCGGAGAGGAATTTTTTTGAGGCAAGACGCAACAGTGATTATAAAAGCTTTTCCAGGATTGATAATATACAGGTAAAAGAAAGCGACAAGGTTATCTACTTTACAATGGTGGATACTTATGCAAGGCTTTCACCTATACACAGGGAGATTGAAATGACCGGTGGGGTACGTTCCACCCTTTACAGTGACAATTATTCCGACCTGTATTATCTTGAAATATTTTCGAGTGAAGCATCAAAGGCAGGGGGAATGCTGAGAATAAAGGAAATGCTCAAAGCTGACAGGACGGTAGCCTTCGGTGACAATCTCAATGACCTTGATATGCTGAAAAATGCCGATACAGCAGTGGCTGTGGCAGATGCAAGGGAAAAAGTAAAGGCTGCCGCCGATGTTGTAATCGGCAGCAGCTATGAAGATGGTGTTGCGGAATTTCTGCTGAAAGAAATGCTGTAATTATGTTTTTAAAGCAAATCACTTAACACAGGCTTGATTATATTCTGTTCTGTCTGAGAATAATATGCCGCATAATATCTTTTACCGTTTATCACATGAATATTGTCAAGCTTTTTGCTTTCCACCGACTTAAAATCCATACTCAGACCCGAGCCGTCTATTTTTGAACAACATTCCTTTATAGACCAGATGCGGATAAGTTCCCTGTTTCTCTCCGTCTGCTCCTCAATGCTCTCTATCATGTCAAATTCAGCGGGTGAACAGTAATATTTTGCCGTATTCATACTGACCTTTCGGAATTCCGCTATATCAACCGCAGTTTCACTGTCCGACACAATGCAGGCACAGGAGTTGCGTGAGTGGCTCAGATTAAAGAAAATATCTTCATTGTCCTTTAGATATGGTTTCCCGTTTTTTTTAAAAATAAAATCAGGTGCGGAGTCAATACCGTATTCATTTTTCAATGCATACCTGAGAAGGAGATATACGGCAGCAGCGTTGACCCTCGCAGGGGCTTTTTTCAGGGAATCAAGCTTACGCAGCCTTTGCAGACTGAGTCGATTATAATGTGGGGCAATAGACTCTTCATCAAGCATATCTGTGTCTTCCAATATATAAACCATATTAAACTACCTCCGGATGATTGCCCGATACGCTAAGAGTCGGTATAAAATAAAAGTCAACAGAATCTCCGGACGTATGGGCACGTATGTATTAAATTTTACCAACCGATTTATATTATGTCAAATAAAAAGAGTATATTTTGTTGAAATTTTACAAATCATAATATAATATTCAAATTTTTATGAAAATTCGGTATAAAATACCGTTTATATTTACAATTTTGTAATTAATATGAACATTAATCGGTAAAAACTTGCAATTTGAGTATTTATTATGTTATAATTCATTGAGTGGCTCCGTTATATTTTTCGGGAGCATAAAATAAAACAGAATTTTGGGGTAATACGGCTGCCGTACTGTCGCATTACCGTCAGATAACAAAAAATTGTACGGAGAAGGCGGTATTAAAATGACACAGCTTTGTTTGGGATGTATGAAAGAAAATCTCGGAGAACAGATTTGCCCGTTTTGCGGATTTGACCGTTCAAGCGAGCAGCCTGCTCCTTTTTTGCCCCTCGGCGTAAGGCTTCAGCAGGATAACTATCTTGTAGGAAGAAGAATTGAAAATAATTCTGAGGGTGCGAGATATATTGCTTATAGTGAAGCGATGGCATCCCCTGTTATAGTTCACGAATTTATGCCCGCGGGTATCTGCGGCAGAGCAAAAGGAAAAACCAATGTTGTTATACGTTCGGGTTTTGAGGAAAGATATAAGGAGATAAATGACAAATTTCTCAGCTACTACAGAACAATAGCAAGAATGCGTGAGCTCAGTGCCGTTGCACCGATTTTCGATATATTCACGGAAAACGGTGTTTCATATACGGTTGAGGAGTATTATGATTCAATCCCATTTACGGAATTTATCGAACGCAGGGGAGGCAGTGTTGACTGGAATACAGCACGTCAGCTTTTCATGCCGCTGATTTCCGCACTTTCGACACTTCATACGGCAGGCATCGGACATTATGCGGTATCACCGGAAAACATTGTTGTAACAACATCCGGAAAGCTAAGACTTACCGGGTTTGCAATTGATGATATCAGACGTACCGGAACGAATTTTGAACCTGAACTTATGGACGGATGTGCTGCGGTGGAACAGTATACGGACGGCGGCGAGTTATCCGAAGCAACCGACATATACGGATTCACAGCAACACTGTTCTACGCTCTTACGGGAAGACTGCCCGAAAACAGCTGCGATAGAAAAAGTGACGGAAAGCTTCCGATACCGACAGCCGTATTTAAGCGTCTGCCATCCCATGTTGTAACGGCTCTTGCGGGAGGACTGCAGGTTTCTCCGAAAAAGAGAATACAGACCTTCGATGAAATGCGCAGTCATCTTTCCGCTGCGCCGACCGTCAAAGCAATGCGTACCGAAGCGGACAGAAATGCAATGCAGAGTCAGGCAGCCAACAAATATGCTCCGAAAAAGAGCGGTGTTCCGGGCTATGCATGGGGTGTGCTTTCGGTTCTGGCTTGTTTTCTTGTACTTGCCGTTGCGGGTATTTTGTGGATATACCAGCATCCGACGAGTATTCCGATAATATTAAACAGTCAGGAGGAATCGAGTGAAGTTTCCGTTGAGGAAAGCATTGATCCCAATATGATTTATATTCCCGACCTTGTAGGTCAGAATTATAATGATGTCATCGCAAAGCAATCGGCGGATTCTGATTATCTTGTGATTAAAGCCAACGAGGATGTTTTCAGTGATAAATATAAAGAGGGGGAAATTGCAGAGCAAAGTCCCGAGGTCAACACAAAGGCAAACAAAAAGGTTACCATAGTTGTAAAAGTAAGTAAGGGAACCTCAAACAGAGAGCTTCCGGTAATTGCGGGTCAGTCCGTTGAAACGGCGGTAAGTGCTCTTAACGAACAGGGCTTTATTGCTTCCCCCGGTAATTATACTGCAAGTGATACCGTTGAAAAAGGAAAAGTCATAGGCTATGAAAACTATAACGCAGGTGATCAGGCTCCGTATGGTGCAAAAATAAGCCTTAACATTTCGACCGGCCCCGAGTCAGCCTCCGCATCCTGAGTCGGCGGTCTGCCGCAGATATCGGTTTGCAATCAGTAGAATATTCGCTTTTCAAAGGGGTTTCGTTTAAGTCTTTCCTGACTTGGGGCGATAACCCCTTTTCTAAAAAATAAAAGCACCACCGCAATTCCGCCATGGTGCTTTCAGATAAGTTTTTTAATTTTTTCTTCCGTTTTCTGGATCAGGTTAAAAAGAGACGGCGCTATATCGGGAAAAGCCTTTGAAATCACATCGGGAGAAAGCTCCGGTGCCGAGGAAACATTCATACCCCGAAAACCGTCAGAGGGTTTTCCGGAGGTTATCTGATTTACATTGGTTTCAATAATCGTCTGGAGCGCTGAGGAAAGACCCTTGTATACCTCCGGCATTACCGAAAACATCGCCTGCGGGTTCCTGGGGTTTGACGAATATATAATGCGCAGCATTTTATATACGGAAACCATAAGATATGAGGATATCTCCACTGTAAGCCCCTTGCTTCCTGCCTGTGCAATTATCTCATACATAATATTTACGGAGTTGAGTATAAGCTTCCTGTTCAGAGAAACAAGATTATTGCTTTTACTCTCATCCTCATGCGGCAAATCCGGGGTTTCCGGAATGTCATCAATTTTTATGGTTGCTCCTGCCCTGTCAGGAGTCCTGCCTAAAAGATAATCGCAGGAAACATTATAATAATCGGCAATATGAATAACGAAATCAAGACCGCATTCTCTTATTCCTTTTTCGTAATGTGACAGCAGAGCCTGTGATATGCCCAGCTCAAGGGCAGCCTGTTTCTGACTCAGCCCTCTTTCCTTACGCAGCAGGGTAATTATTCTCGGAAAATCATTATTCATATTCCACCTCTTGACTTTGATAATTTGCGGTTATAATATATAGTGCAGCCGGTCGCGGATTTCCGATATATTATGACACGGTACGACTTATAAACAGCAAGTAAATTATATAACATTTAAAACAGTTTGTAAAGTTATTTTTGAATATTTTGTTAATTAAATAATGGAATTTTGTAAGGAGATGCAGAAAATGCAGTCATATGTTATTAATTTTATAAGGCATGGTGCGGTAAATGAAACACTGAAAGGCAAATATATCGGAATAACCGATGTAAGTCTTTCAAAAAAGGGAAGAGAGGATCTGGTCGGTATAAGAGAGGTGAAAGGATATCCGCAGCCTCAGAAGTTATACAGCAGTCCTCTGCTGCGTTGTACGGAAACCTGTGAGATAATTTACCCCGGAACGGATATTCAGAAAATCAATGCGTTTTCGGAGTGTAACTTCGGCGAATGGGAGGGAAAAAGTGCAGCCGAGCTTGCGGGCGATAAAAGATTTGCCGATTGGCTGCAAAATTCCGATAAGACTCCGCCTCCGGGAGGAGAAAGCGGAAAGGAATTCGCCTCAAGGATAAGCAAAGGTTTTGAGCGTCTTGTGGAAACCATGTCGGCAGAGGGAACGGTCAATGCATCGGTTGTGACCCACGGAGGAGTTATCATGACCATACTGGCACTTTACGGACTTCCGCAAGCTCCGAGCTACCAATGGAGAATGGATAACGGATACGGTTTTTCTATGCGTATAAACCCCTTTTTGTGGATGAGGGACAGGGTTGCGGAAGTATTCGATACCTGTCCTCCCGCCCCGAAAAGGGATGAATGACGGATATTATTTGTATGTCACAGACGTCGGCTATGATAAGAAACGGCGGAATCCGACAGGTCTGAGAAAGATATATTATTATTACTATTGAATTTTCCGCCATAAAGTTATATAATATATGCGGACATTTTTAATATGTGAAAATTAAAGTTAAGGAGAGATTTGTATGACAAGAATTGATATTTTTTCCGGTTTTCTCGGAGCAGGAAAAACAACGCTTATAAAAAAGCTGATAAAAGAGGGGTATAAAAACGAACAACTTGTACTCATCGAGAATGAGTTCGGAGAAATAGGAATAGACGGAGGCTTTCTTAAGGAAGCAGGTATTCAGATTAATGAAATGAATTCCGGTTGTATCTGCTGTTCACTGGTCGGGGATTTCAGGGAAGCTCTCAATAAGGTTCTCGAGCAGTACCACCCGGACAGAATACTTATAGAACCGTCCGGCGTCGGCAAGCTTTCCGATGTCATAAATGCGGTCAAGAGTGTTGCGAGTGATGATGTAATTCTTAACAGCTTCATAACGGTTGCGGACGCATCTAAGGTAAAGGTATATATGAAAAACTTCGGTGAATTCTATAACAACCAGATTGAATTTGCCAGCACGATAATTCTCAGCAGGACTCAGAATATTTCCGATGAAAAGCTCGGAAAGGCTATTGAGCTTATCAGAGAACACAATACAAAGGCTTCCGTTGTTACTACTCCTTGGGATCAGCTTACGGGTGAACAGATTCTTTCTGCTGCCGACGGCAAGGCATTGCTTACTGTTGACGATGTGAAGGAGGAGCATCACCATCACCACCATGAGGATGGTGAGGAATGTCATTGTCATGATCATGACCACGAACATGAGCATGAACACGAGCATGAACACGACCACCATCATCACCACCACCATGCGGACGATGTATTTACAAGCTGGGGTGTTGAAACTGCTAAAAAATTTACACAGGAAGAAATAAAGGGCATACTTGAAGCACTTTCCGACAGTGAAAAATACGGTGCCGTTCTCAGGGCAAAGGGAATAGTTGCTGCTAAGGACGGAAACTGGATACATTATGACTTTGTACCTGAAGAAATATCCGTAAGAACAGGTGCTGCCGATTATACGGGAAGGATTTGTGTTATCGGCTCAAAACTTAATGAAGAAGAGCTTAAAAAACTTTTCGGAATATGAACGGAGTTGAAATAAATGGCTGAAATACCCGTATATTTGTTTTTGGGATTTCTTGACGGCGGCAAGACAAAATTTATACACGATACACTTTGTGATGAGCGTTTTCAGCAGAACGAAAGAACCCTCTGTATCCTGTTTGAGGACGGTGAGGAAGAACTTGATACCTCAAAATATAAAAACGGCAGCGGAGTTACCGTTGTCGTTGCGGGAGGAAAGGAAAATCTCACAAGGAAATTCCTTGAGGACTGCCTGAAAAGCAGCAAAGCGGAAAGAGTTATGATTGAATATAACGGAATGTGGCTTTTGCAGGAGCTTGCAGCCGTACTTCCGAGAAACTGGCAGATATATCAGATAATGATGTTTGCGGATGCGGAAAGCTTTGTAAGCTATAACAATAATATGCGTCAGCTTGTTTATGATAAGCTTAATTCCGCCGAGGTGGTTTTCTTTAATCGCTGTGATAATAATACCGATAAGATGTCGTTACATTCGATTGTGCGGGGTGTCAGCAGACGCACCGGTATTGTGTATGAATACAAGGACGGTACGTTTGAAAACGACACAATAGAGGATCCCCTTCCATACGATATGGATGCGCCGATTGTTGAGGTAAAGGATGATGATTTCGGTTTGCTGTATCTTGATGCTATGGAAAAACCGGAAAATTATGACGGAAAGACCATTCGCTTCAAAGCACTCGTTGCGAGGAACCCCAGGCTTCCGAAAGGCTGCTTTGTCGGGGGGCGTTTTGTTATGGCCTGTTGTGCCGAGGATATTCAGTATGCCGGATTCATGTGCAGGTGGCAAAGGGCGGACACACTGAAAAATAAGGGCTGGTATCTTGTGACCGCAAAGGTAAAAGCCGAAAAGGACAGAATGTTCAACGGACAGACAGGTCCCATATTCTATGTGGAGGATGTAAAATCCGCAAAAAAGCCGGATGAGGAAACGGTATATTTTTCCTGAAAATACAATATATTAAAATGTGCCTCCGTGCCATATAGGGCATGGAGGTATCATATTTAAAAAGGAATGAAGGGGAATATATGTTTAAGCTTTTAAAGTTATTAAGAAAAAGGGAAGTAGTCTATATATTCTTTTCTCTGATATTTGTAGTAGCTCAGGTATGGCTTGATTTAAAAATGCCTGATTATATGTCGGAAATAACAAGACTTGTACAGACCCCCGGCTCCGATATAAACGATATCCTGAAAAACGGAGCGTATATGCTTGTATGTGCGGTGGGAAGTATGATAGGTGCGATGATTACGGGATTTTTCGCATCAAAGGTTGCGGCGGGTCTTGCACTTTCCGTGCGTGACAGGGTATTCAAAAAGGTAATGAAATTCAATAATGAGGAAATGAGCCGTTTTTCCACGGCAAGTCTTATTACACGTACAACAAATGATATTACACAAATACAAATGCTTGTAGCAATAGGACTCCAGGCACTCATAAAGGCACCAATACTTCTTGTATGGGCAATTCTCAAAATAATGGGCAAGGAATGGCAGTGGTCGGTTGCAACGGGCGGAGCTGTTCTGGTAATAGTGGTAATGCTTATGATTGCCGTTATAGTCGTACTTCCTAAATTTAAGATTATACAGACGCTCACCGATAATCTTAACCGTGTAACAAGGGAAAATCTCACAGGAATAAGAGTTGTCCGTGCTTATAACGCTGAAAAATTTCAAGAGGAGAAGTTTGACAGGGCAAATGATGAGCTTACAAGGGTAAATTTATTTGCAAACCGTGTTATGTGTCTGCTTATGCCTACAATGACTCTGATTATTTCCGGGATAAGCCTTGCCATATACTGGATAGGAGCGTATCTTATCAATGCCGCCAATATATTTAACAGACTCACAATTTTTTCTGATATGGTTGTATTTTCCGCATATGCAATTCAGGTAATAATGGCATTTATGATGCTTACAATGATGTTTGTGATGCTTCCTCGTGTAATGGTATCCGTACGTAGGGTCAATGAGATTATTGATACGGAAATATCAATAAAGGACGGGGAAAACACAAATGACAATACGGAATTAAGAGGAGAAATAGAATTCCGTAATGTATCCTTCAAATATCCCGATGCCGGAGATTATGTTCTTAAAAACATCAGCTTTACTGCCCATAAAGGTGAAACCGTGGCTATTATCGGCTCAACAGGAAGCGGGAAAAGTACCCTGATAAATCTTATTCCGAGGTTCTATGATGTGAGCGATGGCGATATATTTGTTGACGGAATAAATGTAAGAGATTATACGCAAAAAGCGCTCAGGGAAAAGCTCGGATATATTTCACAGAAGGCTGTTATGTTTTCGGGCACCGTACAGAGTAATATAACATACGGGAGCAAGAAAAACGTTGATAAAGCTTTGTCTGTGTCCGATGCGGCAGAAATTGCTCAGGCGAGTGAATTTATAGATAAAATGACAGAAGGCTATGATTCTCATATAGCACAGGGAGGAATGAACATATCCGGAGGTCAGAAGCAAAGATTATCAATTGCAAGAGCAATATACCGCAGACCCGAAATATATATTTTTGATGATTCGTTTTCTGCACTTGATTATAAAACGGACAGAATATTAAGACAGAAGCTTAATGAAAGGCTGTCCGATTCCACAAAAATAATAGTTGCACAAAGAATAGGTACGATAAGAAATGCCGATAGGATAATAGTGCTTGACAATGGCGAGGCTGTCGGCATAGGAACACATGACGAGCTAATGAAAACGTGTGAAACATACATGGAAATTGCCCGTTCACAGCTTTCGGAGGAGGAGTTGTTAAATGCCTGAAAAAGAATATAAATTTCAACCGCCCCGACGCAGAGGTCCCCATAGAAGGGGTATGCCTGCCGAAAAGCCTAAGGATTCAAAAAAGATACTGGGAAAACTTTTGAATTATATAAGGTCATATATTCCCGCCATAGTAATTGCCTTGCTTCTCGGCTGTGCAGGTGCGGTATTCAGCGTAATAGGTCCGAACAAATTATCCGATATAACAAATCTTATTACAGAGGGATTCATAAAAGGAATAGATATAGATTCCGTCCTGAATATCTGTATTTTTCTTACAATATTATATGCTCTTTCATGGGTATTCAATTACGTTCAGGGATTTATACTTACAACCGTAACACAGCGTACTTCAAAATCTCTGAGGACGGATATCTCCGAAAAGATAAACCGTATGCCCCTGAGATATTTTGACAGTACGGCATACGGAGATGTTCTGTCCCGTGTTACAAACGATGTTGATACGATAGGTCAGATGCTCAATAACAGCATAGGCTCCCTTATTTCCTCCATAACGCTGCTTGTGGGAGCATTAATCATGATGTTTGTCACAAATGCACTAATGGCGGGTGCTGCCATAGCGGCTTCAATTATCGGATTTGTTTTTATGATGGTGATAATGGCACATTCACAGAAATACTTTATTGCACAACAGAAAAATCTCGGTGACATAAACGGACATATAGAGGAAACCTATTCCGGACATCAGGTTGTACGCGCATATAATGCTGAGGACGAGGTTGAAGAGGTTTTTGACAACATTAATAATAAACTCTATGAAAGTGCATGGAAATCCCAGTTTTTTTCGGGACTTATGATGCCGCTCATGGGATTTATCGGTAATTTCGGTTATGTTGTTGTCTGTGTACTGGGTGCGGTTCTTGCTGCAAACGGAAGCATTTCATTCGGTGTTATAGTATCATTTATGATATATATAAGACTGTTTACGCAGCCTTTGTCACAGCTTGCACAGGTTTTCACAAGCCTTCAGTCAGCACTTGCGGCAAGTGAGCGTGTATTTGAATTTCTGGATGAAGAGGAGCTTTCGGACGAAAGCGGAAAAACCGCAGAATTGAAAAATATCCGTGGTGATGTAGAATTCAGAAATGTCAGCTTCGGCTATAACCCCGACAAGACTATAATTCATAATTTTTCCGCAAAGGCAAGGGCGGGGCAGACGATTGCCATTGTTGGACCCACAGGTGCGGGAAAAACTACCATTGTAAACCTTCTTATGAGATTTTATGAGGTTGACAGTGGCGAGATACTCATTGACGGTATACCGACGTCATCTCTAAGACGTGAAAATGTCAGGGAACAGTTTTGTATGGTTTTGCAGGACACATGGATTTTTGAGGGAACTCTCAGAGAGAACATAGTGTATTCAAAAACAGGTATAACCGACAGCCGACTTGACGAAGTATGTGCTGCTGTCGGGCTTACCCATTTTGTCAGAGCGTTACCCAACGGATATGACACGGTGCTTGACGGACAGACGAATTTATCTGCGGGGCAGCGGCAGCTTGTAACGATAGCAAGAGCCATGATTGAAAATTCACCGATGCTCATACTTGACGAAGCGACAAGCTCTGTTGATACCAAAACCGAATTATTAGTACAGCGGGCAATGTCAAAGCTCACACAAGGACGAACATCCTTTGTAATTGCACACAGGCTTTCCACAATAAAAAATGCCGACCTTATACTTGTACTCAAGGACGGAGATGTCATAGAAAGCGGCACACACAATCAGCTTATCGAAAAAGGCGGTTTCTACTCCGACCTATATAACAGCGGCGTGCCGCCGATGTCAGTTCGTAACTAATTTACTCAGATCAACTATTCTATGGCTCGACCGCTAATTTACCCGATGAACAAGTGATGAGTTTGTCATTTGTAGATACGGCGGCGTGCCGCCGCTGTCAGTTCGTAACTAATTTATTCAGATAAATAAGTCTTTGGCTCGACCACAAATTTACTCGATGAACAAAAGGTGAGTATGTCATTTCTGTTTGCGGAGCGGCTTGCAGAGCCGCTCTCGACACTCTCTTACGCCCACCGACAGGCAAACTAATTATCGCGGAAACAAACTACCCGTCATAACAATCAAAGCGAACGCAGTGAGCGAAACCGCGAATTGCCCGCGGGGGCTCCCCGCCGGCGTGCCGCCGCTGTCAATCCGGTGCCGTGCCGGCACTGTCAATCCGGTGCCGTGCCGGCACTGTCAATCCGTAATTAATTTACTCAGGCAAATTAATCTATATCTCGACCATTAATTTACTTGATGAATAAGTGATAAGTTTGTCATTTGTAGATACGGAAAGCCTCGCAAGAGGCTTTCACGACACTCTCTTACGCACACCGACAGGCAAACTACCTATCGCGGAGCGGCGTGCCGCCGCTGTCAATCCGTAACTAATTTACTCAGGTCAACTATTCTTTGACTCGACCGTTAATTTACCCGATGAACAACAGATGAGTATGTCATTTGTAGATGCGGAAAGCCTCGCAAGAGGCTTTCACGACACTTTCTGCCGCATTCCGTCAGGCAAACTACCTATCGCGGAAACAAACTGCCCGTCATAACAATCAAAGCGAACGCAGTGAGCGAAAACGCGAACATGACAGCGGCGGCACGCCGCCGCGAATTGCCCGTGGGGGTTCCCCCGCCGCCGCTTGAAATTTTTGGGGGAATATGGTATTATTGGAATGTGGTATTATTGGTGTTGTGGTGAGGTGGGGAGATTGAAAAATAGTGATGTTTTTATGATAACGGCACGGACAGAAGATGTTGAAATAAATAAAAATGAGCTTGCTCAACGATTGAATGTAAAACGTGGATATACAAATAATACTATTGAATCCTGTAAAAATTCACTAATGAAAATAATAAGCTATAAATGTGCATATATCCGCGCCCCTGTCGATATGAGCAGGGAAAATATATGCGATTTCGGTTTTATGCGTATAGACAGCAAAAACCTTTATAAAAACCTATCCGGCTGTAATGAAGCCTTTGTTATGGCTCTGACAGCCGGGATGGCTGTTGACAGAGAACTTGCAAAGCTTAAAATAACCTCGCAGGCTGAACACTTTATAACCGATGCTATAGCTTCTGCGGCAATTGACTCCTTTTGCGATTATGCGTCCGGAATTATGAAGAACGGACTTGACTGTGCCGTTCGGTTCAGCCCCGGATACGGTGATCTTTCTCTCACATTTCAGAAACCGTTGCTTGAAAGGCTGAATGCACAGTCACTTTTGGGAATAAGCCTTAGTCCGTCATATCTGATGACGCCGATGAAATCTATAACTGCAATAATGGGGATAAAAAATGAAAAGCATACTTGAATTAATGAAAGAAAGAAGAATATATTTTGACGGCGGGACAGGGACTGTTCTTCAGGAAATGGGACTTCCTGCCGGTCAGTCGCCCGAACTTTGGAATATTACCGACCCGGAAAAAATTATTTCACTGCATAACAGGTATTTTGATGCGGGAGCAAACATTGTCAAAACAAATACCTTTGGTCTTAACCGTGATAAATTTGATAATTACGCCGAGCTTATCAGGGCAGGAATAAAATGTGCAAGAACAGCAGCAGAGGGCAGGAAAGATGCATATGTAGCCTTCGATATGGGACCTACAGGACAACTTCTTGAACCTTTGGGACAGATGAAATTTGAAGAAGCCGTATCGGTCTTTGCAGATAATATAAGAATTGCCTCACAGTGCGGTGTTGACCTTATACTTATAGAAACAATGAATGACAGCTACGAAACAAAGGCGGCTGTAACAGCGGCAAAGGAAAACTGTGATTTGCCGATATTCGTAACCAATGTATATGATGAAAGCGGTAAGCTTATGACAGGGGCAAACCCGGCGGCAATGATTGCAATGCTTGAGGGACTCGGAGTCGATGCCCTCGGAATGAATTGCTCTCTCGGTCCGGATATAATGCTTAAGATAATCGGGGAGTTTGAAAAATATTCCTCACTTCCTGTTATAGTTAATCCTAATGCCGGACTTCCCGAGGTACATGACGGGAAAACCGTATACAATATCGGAGCGGATGAATTTTCGGATTATATGGTAAAGATTGCACAGGGCGGAGGAATAATTCTCGGGGGCTGTTGCGGAACAACCCCCGATTTCATAAAAAAAACAATAGAAAAAACAAAAGCACTTCCGTATAAAGTGCCCCATAAAAAAGATTATACCTGTGTGTCATCTTATACCCATGCTGTTTTTGTCGATGAGGAGCCGATTCTTATAGGTGAACGCATAAACCCCACAGGCAAGCCAAAGCTTAAAGAGGCACTCCGCAGCGGAAATCTTAATTATATTTTGAATGAGGGCATAAAGCAGACGGATGCAGGGGCGCATATTCTTGATGTAAATGTAGGTCTGCCCGAAATTGACGAAACAAAAATGATGCTGGAATGTGTTTCCTCGCTGCAAGCCGTAACGGATGTGCCGCTTCAGATAGATTCAACGAATTTTGACACACTCGAAAAGGCAATGAGAATCTATAACGGTAAGCCTCTTGTAAATTCCGTAAACGGTACAGAGGAGAGCATGAGCCATGTATTTCCGTCAATACAAAAATACGGAGGTGCTGTTATAGCACTTACCATTGACGAAAAGGGAATACCCGATACAGCACGGGGAAGAGCCGATATTGCGAAAAAGATAATTGAACGTGCAAGTGAATACGGTATAGATAAAAAGGACATAATCGTTGACCCTCTTGCACTTACAATATCATCAAACCCCGAAAGTGCTGTGGTCACACTTGAATCAATAAAGCTGATACGGGCGCTCGGTGTAAAAACAAGTTTAGGTATTTCCAATATTTCTTTCGGTCTGCCGCAAAGGAATATCATTACCTCAACCTTTTACTCCAATGCTCTGCAATGTGGTCTTAACTGTGCTATAATGAATCCCTTTTCTCCCGATATGATGAACGTATATCACGCATACCGCGCCCTTAATATGCTTGACATCGGTTGTGTTGATTATATTGAATATGCATCCGCCGATAAGGGAAATACACAAAAGCATACGGAGACAAAATCGGAGGAAACACTTCATTCAAGCATCGTCAGAGGGCTTAAGGACAGTGCGGTAATTCAGACGGAAAATCTTCTGAAAGATACCGAGCCGCTTGATATTATAAATAATCATATAATTCCGGCACTTAATGAAATAGGAACGGCATTTGAACAGAAAAAAGCTTATCTTCCTCAGCTTCTTATGAGTGCGGATGCGGCAACGGCGGCTTTTGATTCGGTCAAGAAAAAAATCCCGTCCGAGCAATCCGATAAAAGCAAGGCGATAGTTCTTGCAACCGTTAAAGGTGATATACACGATATAGGAAAAAATATAGTAAAGGTGCTTATGGAGAGCTACGGCTTTACTGTATATGACCTCGGCAGAGATGTACCGCCCGAAGTCATAAGGGATTGTGCTGTGGAGCATGATTGTAAGCTTGTCGGATTGAGTGCGCTTATGACGACAACAGTTCCATCTATGGCGGAAACAATAAAGCTGCTCAATGAAACAGACAGGAGCATAAAGGTAATGGTCGGAGGAGCCGTGCTTAATCAGGAATACGCCGATATGATAGGTGCTGACTTTTACGGAGCCGATGCAATGGACAGTGTCCGTTATGCAGAAAACTTTTATAGTGAATATCAGAAGATAGTTTAATGCTTGTGATATTATTCTGCTTTTGCAAATTATCATTTTAAGCCCGGTTTATTCATAAACATTAACAACAAGAAATCCAAAGGTATGTGGGAGAGTTAATGTTTATGAAGAAAATAATTTTTTCGTCACCGTTTCATGGAAAAAGATACCTGAGATTGCCGGAAATCCGAAAAAATCTGCTGTTTATATTCTTTGTACTTACGCTTTTTGCGGGCATAACGGTAGGTGCGCTTTGCGGCAGGGCGGCAGATAAACAGCTTATGAAAAATCTTGATATAATTTTTCTGACGAATTTCAAGGTAAGATGCTCACAGGGCATACTTGATTCCTTTGTTGCCTCCTTTGCTTCCGCATTCATATTTATTCTGGTTATTTTTTTATTGGGTCTTTCCGTCTGGGGAGGTTTTATAGCCGCCGCTGTACCGTTTATAAAAGGCTACGGATACGGTCTTGCCACAGGGTATCTTTACAGTACCTACGGTCTGACGGGAATATTATATAATTTACTGATAATACTGCCGGGTGCTTTTTTATGCTCCGCCGTAATAGCGGCGGCAACACAGGAAGCTTTTCGTAATTCAATAAAGATCATATCGGTTTTCAGAAAAACCGCCGTGAGTGATGATCCTCATATTCAAATGAAAAAATATCTTCTGTCAATGCTGTGGCTGCTGTTTCTTTCGGCAGTGTCTTCAGCAGTTGATATGATTTTTTCTCTCATGTTTTCGTGGCTGTTCAGTTTTTAGCATATATGCGGCAGTCAAAATAATTCAGGAAGTGTAAGTGTATGGAAAAAAATAAGGTTAAAAATAAAAAATATACATTATCGGATTTTTTAGGAGGATATTTTGAAAATATCGGCAGGATGACAATTGTCAATATGCTGTTCTGCATTCCTCTTGCATTTTATATTGGAATAATGTTCCTGCTCAACTGTTTTGGCATCAATAATATCTTTGTCCTGTTACTGGCAATTCCGTTTTTATCACCATTTTTCGCCGGCTTATTTTATGTCAGCAGAAAAATAACAATGGATGAGGAGCTCAGACCTGTCAAGGATTTTATAAAGGGTATAAAAGAAAATATCCTTTATTTTCTCATAAATTCGGTAATTGTTTACATTGTCACTGCCGGTCTTTTTATTACGTTTTCATTTTACATGACAGGACTTAGTGATTCTATAATGACAGTGTCATTTGTGATGACCGTATTTTTTACACTTTTCTTTCTCTTTTTTGAAAACAGTCTTCTTACAATGATCGTTACGGTTGATTTGAAGTTCGGGGATATAATTAAAAATTCCGTATTGCTTGTACTCAAAGGTCTGGGAGGACATATAAAAACCTTTATTTCATTTGCATTTTTGTCTATGATTATTTATTCCCTGTTTATGTTTGCACAAAATATTTATTTTATTTCGGCGTTTATGTCGGTTATAACACTGCTGTTTTTGCCTATAATGTGTTCATATATCATTGTATTCAATTCATATAAAACCTTGGAAAAGCATATTATTGAACCGTTTATCGAAGAACAGAACAAGCAAAACAAAATTCCGGAAAATACGGATTCTGTCGAAGAAGAATTATATGCGGCAGGTATTGAAAAGCTTGAAGCACTCTCCAAAGGTGATGAAAATGAATTTGTCTTTTTGAATGGTAAAATGATTAAACGTAAGGCAATCGTAAATATGCTTGATAAGTATAAATCGGAGGAAGAATAGCCCAGGTTCATTGGTTGTTAATAGTATTGCGGGAGGTTTTTATCAGGTTGGTTTTAACCACATAAAAACCTCTTTCTTCTTTGAAAAATTGTATATTTGAATAAAATTATAAGAATTCCGGTATTATACCTGTGCATAATTAAATACAGGCTTAATATTATAGGGGAATTTTGCATAAAAGTTATTTGAATAATCCGGAATAAGATAAAAAATTACCAAAAGATTTTTAAGTTTTTTTAACTTGAATTTTTATTGTTTTTATATAAAAATTAAATGTGGCAGAAAAGTAAAAAATGATATTGACAAGTTTTTAACAATCCTATATAATATTATTGTATTGGAGCAGAATAAAGGTCACAGTACAATATATCAACGGAGGAATAATAACTATGGCTAATAATAACGAAGTCGATGTTAAAACAACCCCAAGCGGTCTTGTTGAAGATCTCGAAAGCTTTAATAAAAAGCTTGCAGAGGTAAGAGAAGCTCAGAAGATTTTTGCAACCTATACACAGGAACAGGTTGATAAAATATTTAAGGCTGCTGCAATCGCAGCAAATCAGGCTCGTATTCCGCTGGCGGTTATGGCTGTTGAGGAAACAGGCATGGGCGTAAAGGAAGATAAGATTATTAAAAATCATTATGCTTCCGAGTATATATACAACACATATAAAAACACAAAAACCTGCGGCGTAATAGAATACGATTCCGCTTTCGGACTTAAAAAGATAGCAGAGCCCATCGGGATTATCGGTGCCGTTATCCCTACAACAAACCCGACCTCTACCGCTATATTCAAGACTCTTATCTGTCTTAAGACAAGAAACGGTATTATCATAAGTCCCCATCCCCGTGCTAAGAAATCTACAATTGCCGCAGCTAAAGTGGTTCTTGATGCGGCTGTAAAAGCCGGAGCACCGGAGGGAATAATCGGTTGGATAGATGTACCGTCACTTGAGCTTACCAACGAGCTTATGAGAAATGCCGATACGATTCTTGCAACCGGCGGCCCCGGAATGGTTAAGGCTGCTTATTCATCGGGAAAGCCTGCTCTCGGTGTAGGTGCCGGCAATACACCTGTTATTATTGACAGCACCGCCGATATTAAGGTGGCTGTAAGCTCAATAATTCATTCAAAAACCTTTGATAACGGTATGATTTGTGCTTCGGAGCAAAGTGTTACCGTTCTTTCGGATATATATGATGAGGTTAAAAGAGAATTTGCAGACAGAGGCTGTTATTTCCTTAAACCTGATGAGCTTGAAAAGGTAAGAAAGACAATTATAATAAACGGAGCACTTAATGCTAAAATCGTTGGTCAGAAAGCTTATACCATAGCTGAGCTTGCCGGTGTTCAGGTTCCGGAGCAGACAAAAATCCTTATCGGTGAAGTAGAATCAGTTGATATAAGCGAAGAATTTGCACATGAAAAGCTTTCTCCCGTACTTGCTATGTATAAGGCTGAAACCTTTGACGAGGCACTTCAAAAGGCTGCACAGTTGGTTGCTGACGGAGGATACGGACATACTTCTTCACTTTATATTCATCCGTCACAGCAGGAAAAGATTGAAAAGCATTACAATGCAATGAAAACCTGCCGTATCCTCATAAATACTCCGTCCTCACACGGCGGTATCGGAGATCTTTATAACTTCAAGCTTGACCCGTCACTCACGCTCGGCTGCGGTTCATGGGGAGGAAACTCGGTATCGGAAAATGTCGGTGTTAAACACCTCCTTAATATAAAGAGTGTTGCAGAACGCAGAGAAAATATGCTCTGGTTCAGAACACCTCAGAAGGTATATTTCAAAAAGGGTTGTATGCCGGTAGCACTTGACGAGCTTGGCTCCGTAATGGGCAAGAAAAAGGCGTTTATTGTAACCGATGAATTTCTTTATAAGAACGGCTATGTAAAGCCTATTGAAGATAAGCTTGACGAGCTTGGAATACAGCATACCGCTTTCTATAATGTTCAGCCCGACCCGACACTTGCTTCCGCAAAGGAAGGTGCTGAAGCTATGCGTCTTTTTGAGCCGGATACGATAATCGCGCTCGGCGGCGGTTCTGCCATGGACGCAGGTAAGATAATGTGGGTACTTTATGAGCATCCCGAGGCAGACTTCCTTGATATGGCTATGCGTTTCATGGATATCCGCAAGAGAATATATACATTCCCGAAAATGGGCGAAAAGGCGTATTTCATTGCTATCCCGACCTCCTCGGGCACAGGCTCCGAGGTAACACCGTTTGCCGTTATTACTGATGAGAAAACAGGAATTAAATATCCGCTTGCAGATTATGAGCTTATGCCGAATATGGCAATTATAGATGCAGACAATATGATGAATCAGCCAAAGGGTCTGACAAGTGCTTCGGGTATAGACGCTCTTACACACGCTCTGGAGGCTTATGCGTCAATTATGGCTACTCCTTATACGGACGGTCTTGCACTTCAGGCTATGAAGACAATATTTGAATATCTGCCTTCCGCTTACGAGAACGGTGCGAATGACCCCATTGCACGTGAGAAAATGGCTGATGCTTCTACAATGGCAGGTATGGCTTTTGCAAATGCATTCCTCGGTGTATGTCATTCGATGGCACATAAGCTCGGTGCATATCATCATATTCCGCACGGTATCGCCAATGCACTTCTTATTTCTTATGTTCTCAGATACAATGCCGTTCCCGTTCCTCCGAAGATGGGTACGTTCTCGCAGTATGCTTATCCGCATACCCTCGAAAGATATGTAGAATGTGCTAATTTCTGCGGTGTATACGGTAAGGATGATAACGAAACACTTGAACTCTTCATTCAAAAGATTGAGCAGCTCAAAGAGAGATGCGGTGTCAAGAAAACTATCGCGGATTACGGTGTAAAGGAAGAGGATTTCCTTGCAACACTCGATGAAATGGTTGTTAATGCGTTTGATGACCAGTGTACGGGAGCAAACCCGAGATATCCGCTCTTTGACGAGATTAAGGAAATTTATCTGAAGGCATACTACGGCAAATAATTAAAAAATACTGGGTTCTGTCATGACAATATGTACAGGTTGTGGCAGAGCCTTTATTCTTATAAAATACGAAAGGTGTGGAATAATGCTTTGGTTCAGAGTACCCGAAAAGATATATTTTAAAAAAGGCTGTATGGAACTTGCACTTGATGAGCTGAAAACTGTATATAACAAAAAGAGAGCCTTTATTGTTACCGATAATGAATTATATAAAAACGGTTATATTAATGCAGTTGAAAAAAAACTTAAATCTATAGGAATACAATATACAGTTTTTAGTGATATCAAACACGAAACACTGACCGAGGTCACGTTTAATTGCATTGAAAATGGTGCAAAGGCTATGTGTTTGTTTGAACCCGATACCATAATAGCAATAGGAACATACAGAGCAGTGGATTCTGCTAAATTAATGCGTGTACTTTATGAAAAACCGGATATAAAAATCAAGGATTTAGCTGAAAATTATCATGATATCCGTAATACAAACGAATTATTCTCCAAGGAAAATAAAAAATCACTCCTTGCTGTTATTCCTGTTTTATATGGATACGGCTCGGAGGTAACACCATATACCTCTGTAAAAGATGAGATGACTAATGTAAAATATTCAGTTGCCAATTACAGCCTTATGCCTGATATGAGCATTATAGATTCCGATTATTATTCGCTCCTTCCGGAACAAAAACAATACGCACCGGGATTTACACAGCTTGCCCTTGCTCTTTCAGCATATATATCAGAGTATTCCTCCGAATATACGGATAGTTTTGCAATAAATGCCATAAAGAGTATATTTGAATATCTTCCTTTTATATATAAGAAAGGGGATAAAAATTTTATTGCAGAAGAAAAAATATCCGAGGCATCTTCAATGGCAGGTATAGCTTGTGCAAATACGGATAAAGGTCTGTGCTGTACTTTGTCGGATTCGATAGCCGATAAGTTTGTCGGAACTGAAATCGGAGAGGTTTGTGCAATAATTTTACCCTGTGTTATGCGTTCTCTTTCAAAGAATAATACAGATATATATGACAGACTGTCCGAACTTGCAAAAATTATCGGATTGAATAATGCGGAAGAACTTATATCTGAAATTGAAAAACTTAGGGATAAATGTGGTCTTGCAAAAAGTATTTCTGAGTTACAAATAGAAAAAGAAGAATATTTTTCAATTATACAAAAAATATCTTCATCGGATATAAAAATTGCCCTTGAGAAAGCTTATGAATAATGATTTTGTTAAATGTTCTCTTTGTCCGAGAAATTGTAATGCATCAAGAAGGGCAGAAAGCGGGAACGGTTTTTGTAAAATGGGGTATCTTCCGAAAATCGCAAGAGTATCCCCACACCAATGGGAAGAACCCTGTATAAGCGGAAAAAACGGCTCGGGAACTATATTTTTCTCGGGCTGTGTGCTTTCGTGTGTGTTCTGTCAGAACCAAAAAATCAGCTCGGACGGTTACGGGAAAACCGTGACCGTTTCCGAGCTTATTGACTGTATCAAAAAACTTGAGGATATGGGAGTGCATAATATAAACCTTGTAAGTCCCACACCATATGTTGACAGTATTATTGAGGCTTTGTCCGCATATAAGCCGTCAATACCCGTTGTTTATAATACTGGGGGATATGAGAAAGCAGAAACACTTAAAAAACTTGAGGGTATGGTTGACATATATCTTCCCGACCTTAAATATATACGCTGTGAACTGTCGGAAAAATATTCGGGAGCAATCAATTACTTTGAATATGCTTCAAAGGCGATAGAAGAAATGGTACGACAAACGGGAAAGCCTGTTTTTGATGATAACGGAATTATGCTGAGAGGAACTATTGTAAGACATCTGATATTGCCGGGCAATACAAGAAATTCCATAGAGGTTATAAAATACCTCGATGAAGCTTTCGGCGATAAAATACTTATAAGTCTTATGGGGCAGTATGTCCCTGTGGCAAATGCCGGGAATTACCCGGAAATAAACCGATGTATTACCAAACGGGAATATAATAAAGTTCTGGGTGTGCTGGGTGAAACATCACTTGACGGTTTTGCACAGGAGCTTGATTCCGCAAGTGAAAGTTATATACCTGATTTCAATATTGATAATTTATAGTACCCGTTTTGTTATTCCTTTACCTGTATATATGATTTTTCACAGATATTTTCTTCTACCTCGTAGCTTACGGTAAGACAGTACATATTATTTTTTTCTTCAAATTTACTCTTTTTTGAAATTACGGTACGTTGGTCACTGTACAGCATAAACATTTCATACAGCTTAAGCCTGTTGTCAAGAAGCTTCTTTGCATTATCACTGCTGAGTGTAAGCTTTTTTGTTTCGTACCTCTGCCATTTTTCCTCCGTTATACTTATGGGCAGAGAATTACCGAAAAGTGTCGGCTTAAGCTTACTCTCTTTTTTATAATATTCCCCGCTCGGATTCCCGCAAAGTGTTATGGGAAAGCTTATTCCGAAAAAACTGAATTCCCTCTTATATACATATTCATCCGAAGTGATGGCTTTGCTATATTCCTTTGGAACACTGAGAGTAACCGTGCGTGAAGTTTTTGCATATACCGTTCCTTCACTGTCCGCCATAACATTTGTACCGTCATTATATTCCATAATTCCGCTTACAAGAAGCTGACCCTTTCGGACTCCTTCACCTATTTCAACAACAGCGGTGCCGTTATGAACATTTATTTTTGTAATAGTACCGTCAGCAGTCGATTTGAGATTGCTGACGGTTTTTTTATTTTTATTATCATCTCTATCATTTTCCGCACTGATTTTCGGACTTAATTCTACAACTGCATTTGTTCCGAATATGTTTATACTAACCCAGCTTATCCTTTCATCGTTTAATTTCATTTTTCTTTTTATATTATCAATACTGTCAGAATCATACCGTACACCTTCATAAAATCCAAGCTCCCTCAGCTGATCCCTTATTTCATATTCATTTAACTCAGGCGGGACATTAACCTCAATGTTCCATATGAAGCCCGACAACCAACACGAAAGTGCAACCCCTATAATAAGACCTGCAAGAAGTCCGAGCCTGCTCTTATAAATTCTGCATAAGTAGGGAAGACCATGCTCTTTTTCAATTATAAATTCGCTTTCGGTTTTTCCGGCAAAAAGCCCTACTGTATTTTTATCGGCAATTTTAGCCGTGGCATGAAGTTCCTCTTTTTCCCCCCTCATATTCCACAGATTCAATCCGTTTCGCACAGCAAGATTAAGAAATCTTTCGGGGAATTTACCCCTGATTTCAAAATCAAAATATCCGAATATCCATCGTAATAATTTTACAATTAACATTGTGCCCCTCACATTATATATTCAATAGATGTAATAAAGCCTGCAATTACAAGACTGAATTCGTTCATACACCTGATATGCAGCCCTCTGCCGGAAAATGCTACTATATATTTCCCTGTATTTATTTTTATTGAATTTTCGTTGTATTCAACAATTCCTCGGCTTCCTTCAAAAATGACCTCTTTGTTGCCGCATATATTCATGTATACGCCACTAATTTTGTCCATAAGTATATTACCCTGAGCAGGTGGCCGTTTTTGCTGCCTTTTCATTGTATCACCCCGTTTACTCTTTCAAATTTTATGCGGAAGTAAATATAAAAATTACATCGGCATATATATTTAAGGGTGATGATATGTTAGGATATGCAAAAATAAAAAAAACCGTACCTTTCTTTCTTTCATTTTGTTTTATATCTATACTTTTAATTTTTCCGTCCTATTGCATTGAGGGTGTTTTAAAAGGACTTGAAAACACCTGCCGCATACTTATACCGTCGTTATTTCCGTATATGGTACTTTCGTCTTTTATAATGCGTTCGGGTGCGGATAAATATATCGGAAAAATATTAGCTCCCGTTACAAAGATATTATTCAATCTTCCCCCGGTATGCTCTTCCGCGATAATATTGAGTCTTATAGGAGGATTTCCCGTGGGTGCAAAATGCGTACAGCTTCTGTATAGGGATAAAAAGATAACTCCTGAGCAGGCACAAAGAATGATGCTGTTTTGTGTATGTTCGGGTCCTGCCTTTCTTATAACGGCTATAGGAACTGTGATGCTTCACAATATTGAAGCCGGAATAATATTATATATTACGCAGATTTTTTCATGCATTATTATCGGCATATGTACCGGAATGTACAGCCGTATAAAAAATAAAAATTCCGGCATTAAAAATACCGATGAAAATACCGTTAAAATAAAATCATCATCTGTAACAGCAATATTGGAAGCCTCATCTGACGGTGCTGAATCTATTATGTCAATGACTGCTCTTGTAGTAATTTTTTCTCTTTTGCTTAATGTTTACAGTAAATCGGGAGCGGCGGATTTGCTTACATCTCTTTTTTGTGCTGCGGGTATGCAGACAAGTCAATCGGAAATAATAATACCGATAATATCCGAGGTGACAATGGCGTGTAATGAAATAAGAAATCTGTCATTGCCCGTATGGTATTTTTCATTGGCAACAGGTTTTGGCGGTATATGCGTTCATATGCAGATTTTCGGTATATTGCGTGATGTTCCGATAAAAAGGGGAATATATATATTATTCAGGCTGATAAATGCGGTAATTTCAACATTGGCAGCTTATGCGGTATTTAAGCTTTATTCCCCGACAACTGAAGTTTTTTCGGTTTTTGGCGGTGCTGAAGCAGAAACATCGGCGACAACCCTTATAGGAAGTGCCGCACTGATAGTAATGTGTGCTGTTTTTCTTTTAAGTCTGCGAAAAAAGGAATTGACCCGCAGATTTTTCTGAATTTGTCAAGCAGTGATAGGAGGAATTTTATGTGCGGAATAGCAGGTTGGTATGATAAAAGTTTAAATATGAGAGAGGCTGATGATATTCTCCGTGAAATGTCTGTCAGTATGAAAAGGAGAGGTCCTGATGACAGCGGTATATTCATAGAAAATTCTATATCGCTAATTCACAGGCGGCTTGCCGTTATAGATGTTGAAAACGGAAAGCAGCCCATGACAAAGAATACAGGTGAGGACAGTTATACTATAGTCTATAACGGGGAATTATATAATACCTCGGAGTTGAGAGAGGAATTAAAGCAAAACGGATACAGCTTCAAAACAAACAGCGACACTGAAGTGGTACTTACTTCCTATATTCATTGGGGAAAGGACTGTGTATATAAACTAAACGGAATATTTGCATTTGCGGTATGGGACGGGAAAAACCGTCAGTTGTTTCTTGCAAGGGACAGAATCGGAGTTAAGCCGCTGTTTTTCTATGAATATAATTCCGGACTGATATTTGCCTCCGAGGTTAAGACTCTTCTTAAGAATCCCCTTGTTTCACCTCATGTTGATGAGCAGGGTCTTTGCGAATTATTTCTTATAGGTCCCGGAAGAACACTCGGTCAGGGGATATATAAAGGGGTAGGGGAGCTTCTTCCGGGTGAGTATGCCGTATATGACGGAAAAAGCATGGTTCGGGAAAGATATTTTACCCTGAGAGCTCATGAGCATGAGTCTGATACCCTTACAAGTATAAAGGAGGTACGGGAACTCCTTATCGACTCGATTGAAAGACAGCTTGTATCCGATGTACCGCTTTGCTGTTTTTTGTCGGGAGGTCTTGACTCAAGTATAATTTCTTATGTTGCCGCGGAGCATAACAGAAGAAACGGTCTTAAACCTATTGATACCTATTCGGTAGACTATACGGATAATGATAAATATTTCCGCAAAAGTCTTTTCCAGCCGACACCTGACAGTGAATTTATCGGAACAATGGTAGACTATATAGGTTCGGACCATCACAGTGTTACGATAAATAACTATGATCTTTTCAAGGCACTTACCGATGCGGTGGATGCAAGAGATTTCCCGGGTATGGTAGATGTTGATTCCTCACTCCTTTTATTCTGCGGAAAAATGAAGGAGAATTTTACGGTCGGTCTTTCGGGAGAATGTGCCGATGAGCTTTTTGGAGGATATCCGTGGTATCACAATAAGGAAATTCTCTTTGATGATAACTTTCCGTGGTCACGCTCACTCGATATAAGAAGAAGTATTTTGAGAAAGGATTTTCTTCCGAGAGGTGACGAGTACGTTCGTCAGCGTTATCTTGATACGTGCAACAGTACGGAAAAGTTAAAAAGCGACAACAGGCTTGAAGCAAGAATGAGGGAAATGTTTTCTCTGAATTTCCATTGGTTTATGCAGACCCTTTTGGACAGAAAAGATCGTACTTCTATGTACAACGGCTTTGAGGTAAGAGTACCGTTCTGTGATTATAGAATTGTTGATTATGCATTCAATCTTCCGTGGAGCATGAAAGCTCTTAACGGCAGGGAAAAGGGGATAGTGCGTGCGGCATTCAGGGGTCTTCTTCCGGACAGTATTATTGACAGAAAGAAAAGCCCGTACCCGAAAACACATAACCCGCTGTATTTTGAGTTATGTGCAAACAAGGTGCGGGAAATCCTCTCCGACAGTACATCTCCGATAAGGGATATACTTGACCCTGAGGGAGTAGAGAGTATAATTCAAAATCCCGAACAGATATCATCCCCGTGGTACGGACAGCTCATGAGAGCACCGCAGATACTTGCATATATAATCCAGCTTGATTATTGGTTCAGAAAAAACACTGTTTCAATAGTAGATTAGATATTATCAAAAAACAAACAGGCCGCCCCATCCTCAGGGTGACCTGTTTTGCTTTCTATTTTTTTAATTTTGCCTCACGCCGGGCATATTCACTCAAATGCGCTGCTGCCGATAAACGGCGGTGTGTTCTACAGATTAGTATATCCCATAAGACTTTCGTCCACTTCTCTTGCGGCATCTCTGCCTTCTCTTATAGCACGTACTACAAGGGATTGTCCGAGGTGCATATCACCGCATACAAATACCTTTTCCGCATTGGTCTTATGGCTTCCCTCGGGTGCGTTAACATTTCCACGGGCATTTTTATCAACACCGAAAGCCGCCGTTACATAATTCTGTGCCCCTACAAAGCCTGCCGCAATTAGCACAAGATCAGCTTCAACCGTGTATTCAGTTCCCTCAATTTCTTTCATCATTGTTCTTCCGCTTGTCGGATCCTTTTCCGGCTTAAGCTTTACAAGCACCGCACCCGTAAGCTTTCCGTCCTTATCGGATAAAAACTCTTTAACGGTTGTCTGATAAACTCTCGGATCCTTTCCGAATACACCGATTGCTTCCTCCTGACCGTAATCTGTTTTGCATACTCTCGGATATTCCGGCCACGGATTATTCTCAGCCCTTTCATCAGGCAGCTTCGGCATCATCTCAAGCTGAAGTATGCTCGCCGCTCCGTGACGTACACAAGTACCGACACAGTCATTACCGGTATCACCGCCGCCTATGACAATAACATTTTTTCCCTTTGCGGAAATGTAGGTTCCTTCCGCAAGGTCGCTGTCAAGAAGTGACTTTGTTGTTGAAGTAAGGAAATCAACTGCAAAATATATTCCCTTTGCTTCACGACCCTTAGCCTTTATATCCCTTGGCTCAGATGCACCGCAGGCAAGAATCACTCTGTCAAATTCCTCAAGCAAATCCTTTGCCTTGACATTTTTTCCGATATCGGAATCTGTTTTGAATATGATTCCCTCAGCTTTCATAATATCAATACGTCTGTCTATGATATGCTTTTCAAGCTTCATATTCGGAATACCGTACATCAAAAGACCGCCTACTCTGTCCGAACGTTCAAATACCGTTACGCTGTGACCTCTTTTATTAAGCTGGTCGGCAGCCGCAAGACCTGACGGTCCGGAGCCGATAACAGCAATTTTTTTGCCTGTTCTTACCTTAGGCGGATTCGGGGCCGCATAGCCCTCGGCATAGGCTCTTTCCGATATACTGTATTCGTTTGACCTTACGGTAACCGCATCTCCGTTTGCGCCGCAGGTACAAGCCTTCTCGCAAAGTGCAGGACAAACCCTTGAAGTAAACTCGGGAAAATTATTGGTTTTTCTGAGCCTCTGATAAGCCTGTTCCCAACATCCCTTATATACAAGGTCGTTCCATTCCGGTATAAGATTATTAAGCGGACAGCCCGTCATCATTCCGCAAAGCATCATACCCGACTGACAGAAAGGCACACCGCACTCCATACATCTTGCAGCTTGCTTCTGCTGCTGTTCGGGACTGAGGGGAGTGTGAAATTCATTGTAATTCCCGATACGTTCCTTTACGGAATCCGCCTCGAAATCCGTTCTTTTATATTCCATAAATCCTGTTGGCTTTCCCATTCTGATCCCCTCCTTATTTATGCTTTACAATTTCATAGAAAGCTTCAATCTGTGCCTGCTCGGGAGAAAGTCCCTTTTCCTCGAATGAAGCGATAGCAGACATCATCTTCTTATAGTCGTGCGGAATAATTTTCTTGAATTTCGGAATATAATCCTCAAAATTATCAAGAACCTGCTTACCCTTTTTTGAGCCTGTCGCCGCAACGTGTTCCTCAATTGCCGCCTTAAGCTCAATTATATCGTACTTTTCGCTAAGCTCGGTAAATTCAACCATTTCCTTATTCAGCCTTGTATAAAGATCCCTGTCCTCATCAAGAACAAATGCAACGCCTCCCGACATACCTGCCGCAAAGTTTTTGCCTGTCTTGCCGAGTACAACAACCTTACCTCCTGTCATATATTCGCAGCCGTGATCACCGACACCCTCAACAACAGCAAGTGCGCCCGAATTTCTTACACAGAAACGCTCGCCTGCAACACCGTTTATAAATGCCTTACCGCTTGTTGCTCCATAAAGTGCAACATTACCGATAATTATATTTTCACTTGCATCAAACTTACTCTCCTTTGGCGGATATACGATAAGCTTTCCGCCCGAAAGTCCCTTGCCGAAATAGTCGTTTGAATCACCTACAAGCTCAAGTCTTAATCCCTTCGGTATGAATGCACCGAAGCTCTGACCGCCCGATCCGCTGCATACGACCGTATATGTGTCCTCGTCAAGGTCTGTGCCGTAAAGCTTCGTTATCTCGGAGCCGAAAATCGTACCAAAGGAACGATCTGTATTTTTTACATCGACTGTAATTGTTTTCTTTTGCTTTTTCTTGAGAGCCGGAAGAAGCTGTTTTATAAGAACCTTTTCATCAAGAGTTTTCTGAAGTTCAAAATTGAAAGGCTTCTTATTATTATAATCAATCTTTTCCTCCGCAAAATCGGAATTAAGTATATTATCCAGAGTCACATATGCGGCACGGCCTTTTATATTGTCCTTTCTTTTAAGCAGGTCAACTCTGCCGACAAGTTCATCAAGTGTTCTTACGCCGAGTTTTGACATATATTCCCTCAGTTCCTGAGCAATGAACATCATAAAGTTTATTACATATTCGGGCTTGCCGGGGAATTTTGCTCTAAGTTCGGGATTTTGCGTAGCAACTCCGAAAGGACAGGTATCAAGGTTACATACTCTCATCATTGCACAACCGAGAGAGATAAGCGGAGCGGTAGCAAAGCCGAATTCCTCTGCACCGAGCATTGCGGCAACAGCAACATCACGACCTGTCATAAGCTTGCCGTCTGTTTCTATTACGACCTTGTTCCTGAGACCGTTCTGAATAAGTGTCTGATGTGCCTCCGCAACACCAAGCTCCCACGGAAGTCCCGCATTATATATTGAATTTCTCGGAGCCGCACCTGTACCGCCGTCTGCACCCGAAATAAGGATACATTCAGCTCCTGCCTTTGCAACACCTGCCGCAACCGTACCTACACCACATTCCGAAACAAGCTTAACAGATATTCTTGCATCCTTGTTTGCATTCTTAAGGTCATAGATAAGCTGTGCAAGATCCTCTATCGAATAAATATCATGGTGCGGCGGGGGAGAAATAAGTGATACACCGGGGGTCGAATGTCTTGTTTTTGCAATCCAAGGATATACCTTTGCTCCCGGGAGATGTCCGCCCTCACCGGGCTTTGCACCCTGAGCCATTTTTATCTGGATTTCTCTTGCCGAATTAAGGTATGCTGAGGTTACGCCAAAACGTCCCGAAGCAACCTGCTTAATTGCCGAGCAACGATCCTCATTTGTTCCCTTTGTAGCGATTCTTTCCGGACTTTCGCCGCCCTCACCGGAGTTTGACTTTCCGTGCAGTCTGTTCATTGCTATTGCAAGAGCCTCATGTGCCTCCTGAGAAATTGATCCGTAGGACATGGCGCCTGTCTTAAAACGCTTTACTATGCTTTCGGCACTTTCAACCTCATCAATCGGTACAGGCTTTTCGGCATAATTGAAATCCATAAGACCTCTTATATTAGCCGGATCAAGCTGTTCGGAAATAAGTTTTGTATATTCCTTGAATGTTTTATAATCTCCCGTGCGTGTAGCCTTCTGTAGGAGATATATTGACATGGGATTATACAGATGTTCTTCCTTACCGCTTCTGAACTTATGACTTCCTCTTGCTTCAAGCTGATTATCCGTCCCGAGCCCGAGGGGATCAAAAGCCGCTGTATGAAGCTTGTCAACATAGTTTTCTATATCCTTTATGCTGATACCGCCTATTCTGCTTACCGTTCCGGTAAAGTATTTATCAATAACATCCGCACCAAGACCAATAGCTTCAAATATCTGTGAACCCTGATACGACCTTATGGTGGATATTCCCATTTTTGAAGCAATTTTTATAATACCGTGAAGAATAGCATTGTTATAATCATTGACAGCAGCATAATAGTCTTTATCAAGAAGGTCATCATTTATGAGTTCATGTATGGTTTCCTGTGCAAGGTAAGGATTAATTGCCGATGCACCGTAACCGAGGAGTGTTGCAAAATGATGCACCTCTCTCGGCTCACCGCTTTCAAGCACAATAGCAAGAGATGTTCTTCTCTTTGTGACAACAAGGTGCTGATGCAAAGCCGATACCGCAAGCAAAGAGGGGATAGCGAGGTGGTTTTCGTCCACACCCTTATCCGAAAGTATAAGTATATTTGCCCCCTCATTATAAGCCTTATCCGCTTCAATAAACAATCTGTTGATTGCCTTTGAAAGTCTTGTATTCTTATAATAGAGAATCGGAATTACAGCCGATTTGAATCCCGGTTTTTGCAGACTTTTTATTTTAAGTATATCTGTAGATGTCAGAATAGGATTCTGAATTTTCATAACACGGCAGTTATCGGGCTTTTCCTCAAGTATATCTCCTGATCTGCCTATGAATACATTACTTGCTGTGACTACTTCCTCACGTATAGCGTCAATCGGAGGGTTTGTAACCTGTGCAAAAAGCTGCTTGAAGTAATTGAAAAGCGGCTGCGGCTGACCCGAAAGAACCGCAAGCGGACTGTCCGCACCCATCGCACATATTGCCTCGGATGCATTTCTCGCCATGGGGAGAATAGTTGTCATAACCTCCTCATAGGTATATCCGAATGCCTTTTGCAGACGTTTTCTGTCCTCACTGTTATGCTCCTCGACCTTTATATTAGGTATCTTCAGATCCTTAAGACGCACAAGGTTACTGTCAAGCCATTCACCGTAAGGCTGTCTGCCCGCATAATGCTCCTTTATCTCTTCGTCATCAATAAGTCTGCCCCCAACAGTATCAACAAGAAGCATTTTACCGGGGCGAAGTCTTTCCTTCGTAACGATTTTTGCAGGATCAACGGGCAAAGCTCCTACCTCTGAGGAAAGTATAAGATTGCCGTCATCGGTTATATAATATCTTGAAGGTCTGAGTCCGTTTCTGTCAAGCACGGCACCCATTATATCACCGTCAGAGAAAAGAATCGAGGCGGGACCGTCCCACGGTTCCATCATCGTTGCATAATACTGATAGAAGTCCCTTTTCTTCTGACTCATGGCCTTGTTGTTATCCCAAGGCTCGGGAATTGTTATCATTACGGCAAGCGGCAGATCCATACCGCTCATGACAAGAAATTCGAGCGTATTGTCCAGCATTGCCGAGTCTGATCCTTCGGTATTAACAACGGGTATTACCTTGTCAAGATTACCCTTAAGATGCTCGGATTTCATGTTTTCTTCCCTTGCAAGCATCTTATCGGCATTTCCCCTTATTGTATTTATCTCGCCGTTATGAACCATCATACGGTTAGGATGAGCCCTTTGCCAACTCGGATTTGTATTCGTGGAAAATCTCGAATGAACCATGGCAATAGCCGATTCATAATCGGGATCCTGCAAATCAAGGAAGAAATTCCTCAGATCGCCTACAAGAAACATACCTTTATAAACAATAGTTCTGCTTGAAAGAGAAACAACATAGGTATCCTCATTGGACTGCTCAAATACACGTCTTGCAACATAAAGACGTCTGTCAAAGTCAATGCCTTTTTTGACGTCTGCCGGACGCTTGATAAAACACTGTATTATCGCAGGCATACATTCAACCGCCCTCTGTCCGAGAACCTCGGGTCTTGAGGGAACATTTCTCCAGCCGAGAACCTCAAGTCCCTCTTTAGCGGCAATTATTTCAAACATCTTCTTTGCCTGATTTCTTTCAAGCTCCTTTTGCGGAAAGAAGAACATACCTACCGCATAATCTCTTTCGGAATTGAGCGTAATGCCAAGATCTCTCTTTGCTGCCTTTTTGAAAAATTTATGCGAAATCTGGAGAAGAATACCGACACCGTCACCGGTTTTTCCCTCGGCATCCTTACCTGCTCT
>CANPXK010000017.1 GCA_947585965.1 uncultured Clostridia bacterium | reverse complement strand
ACTTGTTCATCAAGTAAATTTATGGTCGAGCTATAGATTAATTGACCTGAGTAAAATAATTACGGATTGACAGTGCCGGCACGGCACCGGCGGCGTGCCGCCGCTGTCATGTTCGCGGGTTCGCTCACTGCGTTCGCTTTGTTTATAGTGGAGGGCAGTCTGTTTCCGCGATAATTGGTTTGCCTGTCGGTATGCGTAAGAAAGTGTCGTGAAAGCCTCTTGCGAGGCTTTCCGCAACTGCAAATGACATACTTATTACTTGTTCATCGAGTAAATGAACGGTCGAGCTATAGATTAGCTTACCCGAGTAAATTAGTTACGGATTGACAGTGCCGGCACGGCACCCGCTCCGCAACTACAAATGACAAACTCATCTCTTGTTCATCAAGTAAATTTATGGTCGAGCCATATAATAGTTGACCTAAGTAAATTAGTTACGAACTGACTGCACATAATTAATTTTTCATTCAGGTGCTCTGCAGCTCATTCCCTTGCCTCAGCTTGTCATTCACAAATCTATTGAATTGTAAATTCTATAGTATTGCTCAGCTTTACATATCCGCTGCTGCCGTTATCATTATCTCTCCAGCCTTCAAGATGTATGGTATATTTTCCTCCTTTACCGGCGTCAATCTCTCTCATTATGCTCATGGGAAATACGGTTTCATTTGCCGCATTTCTGTTGAGTACCAATTCTCCGTTTTCATCAGTAATCACCCAACCGATATTGTGATATTCATTGTCTAATACACTTCTGCTGATATTTCCCTCTTCGTCCATTTTAAGCGTATATACCGTTTCATCCGAATATAATGCACGTATTTTATCCTGAGAACAGTAATACGGGAAATTCTCTCCGTTTACTTTTACATTATTTTCACAGTTCACATAACTTCCGCCTGAACCCCAACCAACAAAGGCACCTGAATCGTTCTCTCTTCCATATACCTGACCGCTTGCTTTGACATTCGTGAAGTTCTTATCGCCGTTGCACTCTCCGCTGAAAATGCCGACAGGTCCTTCTCCGGAAATATAAGCTTGATCTACCGTTATATCGCTTACAGAAATACCGCTTACATATCCGGTAATGCCGACATCCAATTCTTTTGTTGCAATAACAAGATTGCTTAATGTATGGTTCTGTCCGTAAATGCTTATAAAAAGATTAGTAAAGTTACTCCAGCCTATAGGTGCCCATTTATATCCGGAAAGATCTATGTCGTTTTCAAAGTAAATACTTAACCGACTTTCTCCGTCTGCAACTGCATTTGCGTAATACACGGCGCTTGCAAGCTCCTGCGGAGTTGAAACATGGAAATTCGGTGCATTTTCTACAGCCCACTCTTTGTCTGCTAATTTCATTATATCCCCTGTATATCCCTCACGCTCCCAGTCTGACTTATATGCTGTAACATCCTTTTCATAGGCATATTCCGACACATCAAACTGCATTGCTTTTCCGTATTCGTAGATATCGACAAGTATGTAATAGCCGTCACCCATAAGATCAAATGTTACAGTATTGTTTTCCGTGTCAACCTCGGCACTCTTTATCAATTCAAAATCATCCACTTCCTCCGGATAATGCAATGCCATGATATTCTTTTCGGGTACGCCCCTTAGTTCATTCTCATTATAACAAAGTCTGAGTGTCGGTTCCCTAAGATTCTCCGAACCGATTATTTCAATCGGCGCACCGATTATCCCCACCGTATTGCTTACCATAACGTGTCCGGGGTATGACGGATAGATATCGCAAAGCTTATTTATATCCCCGTCACAAATCGCAGATAATATAAATTCGGTTATCTCAGGTTTTTCTTTAACATCAACCGCCTTTTTAATGAACTGCCGTCCTTCTGTTTCGGTTTTTTCGCCGACCGTTTCCGTTTTTGGGCTTTCCTCCGGTATGCTTTCTGACGGTTCGGTATTTTTAGCAGTACCGTTTCTGTAATTACAGCCTGTACAGAGTATAGAAACCGCACTAAATATAATCAATGCTTTCAATAAACTTCTTTTCATAGCTATTCTCCTTTCACAGCACATATACACTACGATTTTACAAAGCTTACATTTTCTTCGCCGATTCTCTTTGAGAGCTCTCTAAGCATAACATCATTAACATCAACTCTCATTGATGCCGGTGTCCGCCATAGTTTTCTGCTTTCGGTAAAAAATATATAAAGCGGCTCGCTTCCGTCAAATATATCAATTATCTGCTTTGCCCTGATATATTCCGTGCAGGTATCGTTCGGTACACGAAGATACAATCCCGGAGGGGTGTTTTTCTTTTGTGAATTTGTCGGCTCAGACGGAATGTTTTTTGATACAGGCATAATCCTATCACATATTATCTGAGGTGCTTCATCCTCCCGTCTGCTGACTGTCCCGGATACCCTTACTATATTGCCCTCGGCAATCATACCACCGTATTCATCAAGTATTCTCGGAAATACAATCATCTCTACTGAGCCGTACTTATCCTCAATACTGACAAATGCCATACGGGTATTGTTTTTTGTTGTCTTTGATTTTATCTTGGAAATCATGCATAATATATCCACTTTTCTGCCGTCCGGATATATGTTTCCGTCCTCGCTGAGTATATCACACAGTCTGTCCGTACCGCTTTTTGCAACTATCCCATCATATTCCGACATAGGATGACCGCTCAGGTATATTCCCGCTGTTTCCCTCTCCATATCAAGAAGCTCACGTTTTGTAAACTCCACTACATCAGGAAGAACAGGCTCATTGTGAAAATCACTGTCATCCCCGAACATATTAATCTGCCCCTCTATGCTTATCCTCTTTTCCTCCGCTATACTGTCAAGCATGACAGGCACTGCCATAAGCATCTGTCGGCGGTTCGCTCCCATACCGTCAAGCGCTCCGCATTTTATAAGATTCTCAACTGCCCGTCTGTTAAGCTCCTTACCGTATACTCTTTTGCAGAAATCGTAAAGCGAAACAAACTTACCGTTCTGTCTTTCTTCAATTATCGCTTCTATCAGACCCCTGCCAAGACTTTTTATCGCCATAAGACCGAAACGGATATTTTTCCCGCTGACGGCAAAGCCTACATCACTTTCATTTATATCGGGCGGCAATACCGATATATTCTGTCTTGAACATTCGTCTATATAAGATGCCACCTTTCCGGTATCACCAAGCACACTTGTAAGCAGAGCCGCCATAAATTCACACGGGTAATGGTATTTTTCATATGCAGTCTGATAGGAAATATATGCATAAGCCGCCGCATGAGCCCTGTTGAATGCATAGGAAGCAAAGCTTTCCATTTCCGAAAAGATATCAAGTGCGGTTTCTTCGGATATTCCTCTGCGTATGCAGCCGTCAACTATTACATTACCGCTTTCATCCGTAAGTCCCTTTATAAATATCTGCTTTTCCTGCTCCATAACGCTTTTTTTCTTTTTTGCCATCGCCCTGCGGACAATATCCGCACGTCCAAGGGAATATCCGGCAAGAGTGCGGAATATCTGCATAACCTGCTCCTGATATACGATACAGCCGTAGGTCACCTCAAGGATAGGCTTGAGCAGCGGATGCTTATATGTTATTTTTTCGGGGTGGTGACGGTTTTCTATATACTTAGGTATGCTGTCCATCGGACCGGGGCGGTAAAGAGAAATTACGGCTATGATATCCTCAATGCTTTCGGGACAAAGACGTGTAAGCACGTTCTTCATACCCTTTGATTCAAATTGAAATACACCCTCGGTATCGGCCTTAGAATACATTTCAAATACTCCCTTATCATCATCGGGAATATTATTGACGGAAAAATCCGGTTCGTGTTTTTGTATCATTTTTTCGGCTTCCCGGAGTACCGTAAGATTTCTCAATCCCAGAAAATCCATTTTAAGAAGTCCAAGCTCATCAAGCTCCGTCATTGTAAACTGCGTTACAACCGTATCGTCATTTTTTGCAACGGGTACATAATCCGTAACAGCCTTGTCCGTTATCACAACGCCTGCCGCATGTGTCGTTGTATTCCTCGGCATACCTTCAAGCTTCATTGCCGTATCTATAAGACTGCGTATCTGATTATCGCCGTCATACAGTGCTTTGAGCTCCTTTGATATCTGCAATGCCTTTTCAATAGTCATTCCGATATCACGGGGGATAAGCTTTGCTACCTTGTCGCATACAGCATACGGAACGGCAAGCGCACGTCCGACATCTCTGACTGCTCCCCTTGCTGCCATTGTACCAAACGCCGCTATCTGTGCCACATGGTCCGAACCGTATTTTCTTATAACATAATCAATTACCTCCTGCCTGCGTTCCGTGCAGAAGTCTATATCAAAATCAGGCATACTCACCCTTTCGGGATTCAGAAAGCGCTCAAAGAGCAGATTATACCTTATCGGGTCAATTTCCGTTATTCCTATGCAATATGCCGCAAGACTTCCCGCACCCGAGCCTCTGCCCGCCCCCACGGGAATACCGCAGGTCTTTGCAAAATTTACATAATCGGCAACTATCAGGTAATAATCTATATATCCCATTTGCGACACAATACCTATCTCATATTCAAGACGATCCGTCACGGATTTGTCGGGACTATCACCGTAATATTTTCTGAGTCCGTCATAACAAAGGCGTCTGAAATATTCAAGATGATCCTCATTACCGGGTACATCAAATCGGGGAAGTTTTATTTTTCCGAATTCTATATCAACATTACAACGCTCCGCTATTTTTGCCGTATTTTCTATTGCTTCGGGTATTGCGGGAAATACGGAACGCATTTCTTCCTCGCTTTTAAGATAAAACTCATCTGTCGGGAATGCCATGGGATTTTCTTCATTTACTGTTTTATTTGTCTGAATACATAAAAGTACATTCTGTGTTTTGCTGTCCTCTTTTTTTATATAATGACAGTCATTTGTTGCAGCAAGGGGAATATTCAATTCTTTCGACAAACTTATTATAAGCGGATTTATTCTTTTTTGTTGTGCTATTCCGTGATCCTGTATTTCAAGAAAATAATTATTTTCTCCGAATATTTTCTTATATTCAAGTGCCTTAGCCCTTGCTCCCTCATAATCGTTATTCATAAGCGCACGGGGAATATCTCCCGCAAGGCAGGCAGAAAGGGCAATAAGTCCCTCATGGTATTTTTCAAGCAGTTCCATATCCACCCTCGGCTTACCGTAAAAGCCCTCTGTCCATGCAAGGGAATCAAGCTTTATAAGGTTACGATATCCTGTATTGTTTTCGCAAAGAAGTATGAGGTGACGGTTTTCCCTGTCAATTCCGCCCTCTTTGTCTGTTCGTCTTCTAGGGGCAACATATACCTCACAGCCGATTATCGGCTTTATCCCCTCGGCTTTTGCCGCCTTATAAAATTCTATAACGCCGTACATAACGCCGTGGTCGGTTATTGCTATACTGTCCTGTCCGAGTGCCTTTGCCGTGCTTACAAGCTCTTTTATTTTACACGCACCGTCAAGAAGGCTGTATACCGTATGTACATGAAGATGAACAAAACCGCTCATAGTTACTGTCCTTTCCCGATATGATTCTCTTAAGCTTAAATAAATAATTCGTACATAACTTCTTTTCTTATTTCATCGGAAATACGGTTTTTCCTGCCGCCGTATATGCTTACGAATGTCATACCCAATTTTTCCATTATGCGGATTGAGGCATGGTTTTCGCTGTCTGCATGGGCAATATAATGCGTAAGGTTATATTTTCCACTGCAATATTCCATAAAAGCTTTTGCTGCCTCATATGTATAACCGTTTCCCCAATAATTCTTATCAATTATCCACCCAAGCTCGCCTGTTTTTCCGTTATCGACAAATTCTATGCTTACGGCTCCTATGTGTATGCCGTCAAGTATCATCGCCGCGTCAAGATATTCAGGCTTTTCATTTTCCCACTGCATTTCCGCTTTACGAAGATAATTCAATACCTCCTTATTATCCTCGCAAGGCAGGAACACCATCAATTTTGCATTTTCCGTATCAGTCATATATTTGCAGGCTGTGGGAAAATGCTTTGTTCCAAGCACTTCAAGAATAAGTCTGTCTGTCTTTATTATCATATCAAGTCCTGATCTCCTCTTAATATCATAAAAATAAGCCTCGGAAAATCGTATAATTATTTTTTTATCTGAAAATTTTTAAAATACATATACACCTGACATTTTATCATACCGTTATACAGCTTTCTTCTTTTATCCGCCGGTCTGCCGAAAATATTTTCAAAGCTGTCATCGGGACTTATTATCGTATAGCTATAGCCCTGCCGCCTTTCAAATTTTTTACCCATTATACGGTAAATATCCCTTGAACGGTCTATATCAAGAAGTCTTTCACCGTATGGCGGATTACATATCACTGCCGCCCTTTCAAATTCCGCTTTAAACTCCGAAATATCACGTCTCCCCGCATGAATACGCTTTTCCACTCCCGCCTTTTTGGCATTGGCGAGCGTAAGCTCAACGGCTTCACTGTCTATATCATAGCCGTATGCCTCAAACTGTGCACTATGGTCAACAAGGTCAAAGCAGCGTTCCCTCTCCTCCGACCATATCCCCGGGGGTATAACATCCCATTTCTCGGCGGCAAATCTCCTCAGTATTCCGGGGGCAATATTGAGTGCCTTAAGTGCGGATTCAATAAGTATAGTTCCCGAACCGCAGAACGGATCCACTACGGTACTGAACGGACGTACATGGGAAAGATCAGCCATTGCTGCGGCAAGCGTTTCCTTTATCGGTGCGGTTGTGGAATCTCTGCGGTAACCTCTTTTATGCAGTCCCTCACCGGAGGTATCAAGCATTATACTTACCTTATCCTTAATAATCAGAAACTGTATCTGGTGCTTTCCCCCCGTTTCATCGAACCAATCGGTATGATACTTTGACGAAAGCCGCTTTACAACTGCCTTTTTTATTATCTTCTGGCAATCCGGAACACTTGCAAGCTTTGAGCTTACGGAATGTCCCTTTACGGGAAAGGCATCATCCTTTTCAATCCACATTTCCCATTCTATTTTTTCCACTCCGCGGAAAAGCTCCTCAAAGCTGTATGCGTGAAACTCACCAAGGAGTATCTGCACCCTTTCCGCATAGCGTGAGCAAAGATTGACCCTCGCAAGAGTGGAATAATCACCCTCAAAAAGTACTCTGCCGTTTTCCGCCCTCACATTTTCTATATCCATTCTTTTCAGTTCGTCTGCACATATACCCTCTATCCCGAAAAGGCACGGTGCCGAAAATTGAATTTTTTCCATAATTTTTCCTCATTTTCATTTATTTGTACAACATAATTGTACCCCATTCATTATCAAAAAGCAATATCATAAAACCACACAAAAAATAACAGTTTTTAATGACTTTTTGCTTATCTCGTTTTACACTCACGATTTTGTTCGACTTAAGGAATTGGATAAACTATTTTACTTCTATTAATTTTTTACAAAATTAATTTATCAACAAAAACGTATTCTCTTCTTGACTTTTATTAACAAATTATGATACAATCAAGGTGTACTGTTCAATACGCTGCCACAAATCACTATCTTTAAGCGTAAGCTTTTTTACAAAATTTTAAAATCTTCAGATATATTGCTGTGTTTGTATTCTGTGATAATGAAGGGAATGGTAATTTATGGGTTTAAAGAAAATAATTGGTGCTAAATTCTTATCCGTAGTTACAGCAGTCATTACGATTGCTTCTGTCGGAGCGATAACGTCGTTTGATGCAATTGCCGTTGAGGGGGTCTCCGACAATGTAAAGCAAAATGAAAACGGTGTTATAAAAATAGAAAGTGTGTATGGAGATGCAAATTATCTTGTATCATCGTGCACAGGGTTTATAATAAATAATAGCACTGTTATCACCAGTAAGAGCGTCTTGCCTGCAAGTGCAGAAGCTGTGCTGGCAGAGGCGATGGGTCCGGATTTTAAGTTTGACAGTTCAAAGCTCAAGGTAAGGACAAAAATAAGTAACGTCTACGTTGATGCAACATCTGTTCTCAGTGACAGTGATAATAATTTTGCAGTTTTGAGGTTAAATAATGCTATCAATTTTGATCAGTCTGATTATTTTGACCTTCCTCTCGGAGACAGTGATAGTATTGAAACTGCCGAAACGGTTTATAGTATAGGCTATTCTATGACAGATTCGGATACAACTGTTATCAATGAGGGAAAAATTTCAAAGATAGATACAAACAGCATAGAATACACGATGAACAATCCGACAGGGGGATTTATAGGGAGTCCTGTAATTGATCAGGACGGTTCGGTAGTTGCTGTTACGATTGCACTCAGAGATGATGGATATAAGGCTATCCCGATAAACGATATAGAGGGCGTTCTTGATACAAATACCATTGATTATAAAAAAGCAAGTGAACCTAAGGAATCCTCCACAGAAGAAAGTATTGATGCTGAATCATCCGTTTCTTCTCAACTGGAATCAAGCGTTACATCCGAGCCAAGCGTTGATGTTGAATCATCTATTTCTGAACAATCCGAACAGGTCATCGGCTCCGAATCATCAGTTTCTGATCGCTCTGAATCTGTTACGGAATCCCAAACTGACAAAGATACTTCAAAAAGTCCTGTTTCTGATGAAAAAAAAGAAAATGATATGTCAATAATTCTAATAATTATCGGAGTAGCCGTGGTAGCAGTTGTTGCTGCTGTGGTGGTTATATTGGCAGTAAAGAGGAAACAAAAGTAAATATTTTACAATGCTTTAATTACGCAAAAATTAATGACCCCGGCACAATACATAGGTATTGCCACCGGGGTCTTATAAATTATTGCTTAGCTTTACAAAAATAAAAGTCTCAACACAATAATGATAAAAACTTATTAAAAATTTTAGAAATATAAATCAAGTATTCGGTAATATATCACGAATTTCACTCACTTATGCCAATCTGCACAATCAATGACCATGCATATCCTCCCCTCTGAAAAATATAGGTTTATATCTTGTGCAGATCCGCAGCCTGTCCTCTGCCCTATATTATAACAAACCCTATTTAAAACATCAATATGTAAAAATTATTTTAAATAGAGAGATGAAATCACTCATCATACTAACCGAACCATGGTTTTTCAGATTTGCCGCATTTATCCCAAAAATCATCACAATTATCCACACAAAATATAACCGTTTTTCTTGACTTTTCAGTTCTCTTATGGTATACTTGGGCATAATATATAATATACTGATCAGGAGAAGCTTTCGCTTTATCCGGGTCACGTTTGTGACAGCGGAGCATTTGCCCGTGGGACGGTAATTTCAGTTACTGTTCCCGCGGTTTTTTAATATCCGGAAAAGAAGTGATCATATGAGTAAGCAACAACAGATATCAAAAAAAGACAACAAAAAAAATGATGTACAAACAGCCGTAGAAGTATCAGTTGTAAGCATTGCCGCCAATTCCGTCCTCTCCCTCTTCAAACTTGCGGCGGGATTTTTTGCAAATTCCGGTGCCATGGTAAGTGACGGCGTTCATTCAGCTTCGGACGTTTTCAGCAGTATCATCGTAATAATCGGAGTAAAGCTTGCCGGAAACAAACCCGATAACGAACACCCCTACGGTCACGAACGCTTTGAATGTGTTGCCGCTATAATACTTGCCGTTCTGCTGTTTCTCACAGGTCTGATGATAGGAGCGGAAGCAATAGGAGATATTACCGCAGGTGATTATAATGGATTTACACCGCCGGGAATACTTGCACTTATAGCCGCTGTTATTTCCATTGTCGTAAAGGAGGCTATGTTCCGGTACACAAGGCATTATGCAAAAATTATTGATTCCGGTGCTGTTATGGCGGATGCGTGGCACCACCGCAGTGACGCACTCTCATCTGTGGGCGCTCTTATCGGTATAGTGGGCGCAAGAAACGGAATACCGATACTTGAACCGATTGCAAGCATTGTTATATGCCTGTTTATAATCAAGGCAGCATACAGTATTTTTGCCGATGCCGTCAATAAAATGGTCGATCATTCATGTGACGAAGAAACCGAAGATGCAATACGCGATTGCGTACTCGCACATGAGGACGTTATCGGTGTAGATCTTTTAAAAACAAGAATATTCGGGAACAAAATATATGCCGATATAGAAATTTGTGTTGACGGCAGCAAAACGCTTAGTGAAGGTCATGCAATAGCTGAACAGGTGCATAATACAGTGGAGAGAAATTTTCCAAATCTTAAACATATCATGGTTCATGTAAATCCGGAATAAAAAATTCGGTCTTCCTATTGAAAAAAAACATAAGAGTATGGTAAAATTAAAACAGGTTGAGCGTGTAAGCTCCGTGCTGAACGTGAAACCATATTAAAAATAGCTGCTTCTGAGGCAAAAGGCTTTTCCTGAACCAAAGGGTGTGTGGAATATTACGTTAAAGACAGCACCCTTGCATATATCAGGGGTGCTTTTCGCTTCGCGGCAAATAAGGAGATATTTTTTATGGAAAATCATGTATCAATAATCGGTATCATAGTTGAAAACCTTGATTCCACAAACAAGCTTAACGACCTTCTGCACGAATATTCGGATTATATCATTGGCAGAATGGGACTGCCCTATCCCAAAAGAAATGTCAATATTATAAGCATAGCGCTTGATGCACCGACTGATATTATAAATACACTTTCGGGAAAAATCGGCATGATTGACGGAATAAGCTCAAAGGTGGCATTTTCCAATAAATGAAAAAACTTATTGATAAACTTGAAAAAAACTCCGTGTTGGAGTTTTCGGAATATACCGAACTGATAAAGAACTTTACCCCGGAGCTTTCGGAGTACCTCTTTGAAAAATCAAGAAATATCAGGCATAAGTTTTACGGACATGATGTATATATCCGTGGACTTATCGAATTTACAAATTACTGTAAAAACGACTGCCTTTACTGCGGAATAAGACGAAGCAATAAAAATGCGGAGCGTTACAGACTTACAAAGGAGCAGATTCTCGACTGCTGTGAAAGCGGATATGCTCTCGGATTCCGTACTTTTGTACTTCAGGGCGGTGAGGATCCTTATTTTACGGATGACCTCATGACTGATATAATAAGCTCCGTAAGGAAAAAATATCCCGATTGTGCAATTACGCTTTCAATAGGTGAAAAAAGCTATGAGAGCTATAAGGCATTTTTTGATGCAGGGGCAAATCGGTATCTTCTGCGGCATGAAACAGCAAATTGCGAGCATTACGGTAAGCTGCATCCAAAGGAGTTAAGCTGTGAAAACCGCAAGCGCTGTCTATATGACCTTAAAGAAATCGGTTATCAGGTAGGCTGCGGCTTTATGGTAGGCTCTCCGTATCAGACGGCGGAAAATCTTGCGGAGGATTTGCTGTTCATAAAGGAATTACAGCCGCAGATGGTCGGTATAGGACCGTTTATCGCCCAGCATGATACACCGTTCAGGGATTTCAAAAGCGGAACATTGGAGCTTACGCTTTTTATGCTCGGACTTATCCGTCTTACGCTGCCCGATGTACTTCTCCCCTCAACAACCGCTTTAGGAACGATTCACCCCCGTGGCAGGGAATTGGGCATACTTGCGGGTGCAAATGTAGTGATGCCGAATTTATCACCGACGAACGTCAGAAATAAATATCTTTTGTATGACAACAAGATATGTACGGGTGATGAGGCGGCGGAATGCAGGCACTGCATGGAGCAAAGAATGGAAAGTATCGGTTATAAGGTAGTTGTAAACAGAGGAGATGCCGTAAATTTCCGTTAGCTGTTTCTGGTTATGATGATTAAATAACCTTTATTGTAAAAATCACTTGCTGTTAAAACAATACAGCAGTGGAATAATGATTAAGGAGAATTGTTATGAGTTTAAATTCAACACCTTCTGCGGATAGACTGCATATTTCATTTTTCGGAAAAAGAAATGCGGGAAAATCAAGTATAGTAAATGCCGTAACAGGTCAGGATCTTGCTATCGTTTCCGAGACGCTCGGTACAACGACCGACCCTGTATCTAAGGCTATGGAGCTTCTACCCCTCGGACCGGTTGTTATTATTGACACCCCGGGTATTGATGATGAGGGCGAGCTCGGTAAGCTGCGTGTAAAAAAGAGCTATCAGGTTCTGAATAAGACGGATATAGCCGTTCTGATAATCTCTGCTGACGAGGGTATCTCTGACGAGGATAAAAAGCTTATTGAAAGATTTAAGGCTAAAAATATACCCTATATTATAGCCTATAACAAAAGCGACCTTAAAAATATTGCACTTTCGGGTGAAAATGAAATCCTTGTCAGTGCAAAAACGGGGGAAAATATATTTGAGCTTAAGGAGCTTATCGGTAAGCTTTCCAAGGGACAGGAAAATAATAAGCATATCATTTCCGATATGCTTGAAGAGAATGATGTGGTTGTTCTTGTCGTTCCGATTGACGCCGCCGCTCCAAAGGGCAGACTTATCCTGCCGCAGCAGCAGACTCTCAGGGATATACTGGATTGTCATGCAATTTCAGTTGTAACTCAGGATACGGAGCTTAAGGCAACTCTTGATTCCCTCGCAAGAAAGCCCAAGCTTGTAATAACGGACAGTCAGGCCTTCGCAAGAGTCAGCAGGGACACTCCAAAGGATATCCTTCTTACCTCTTTCTCCATTCTTTTTGCAAATTACAAGGGCAATCTCAGGCTTGTTGTTGAGGGGGTACGTGTGATATCCGAGCTTAAGGAGGGCGACACGGTTCTTATTTCGGAGGGCTGTACTCATCACAGACAGTGCGGAGATATTGGAACACAGAAACTCCCTGCCCTCATCAGGAAATTTACCGGACTGAATGATATCAATTTTGAATGGACAAGCGGAACGGAATTTCCCGACAGTCTTGACAAATATAAGCTTATTCTTCATTGCGGCGGCTGTATGCTTAACGAGCGTGAAATGAAATACCGTCTGAAATGCGCACAGGACGAAGGCATACCGATTACAAATTACGGAACAGCCATTGCATATATGAACGGAATACTTAAAAGAAGTCTTGAAATTTTCCCAAGTGTTTCCAACATTATTGATTAAAAAATTGTATGCCGCATAACAAAGGGGTTACCGACTAAGCTTATTATAGCTTAAATCGGCAACCCCATGTTTTTTATATAAAAAACATCAATCAGGAATCTATCTTCCGTCCATATGACTGAGAATAACACCGGCTGTCTTGAAAATTATCTTTATGTCCGTCCACAAACTTCTGTCCTCAATATATTTCCTGTCCAACTCCATCCATTCATCAAACGATATATCATTGCGGTTTGGTCTTGCCTGCCAATAGCACGTAAGACCCGGCTTTACCTTGAGCCTTAGTTTATCCTCTTCCCTGTATTTCTCTACTTCGGCAGGCAAGGGAGGACGGGGACCTACAAAAGACATATCGCCCTTTAATATGTTGAGCATCTGCGGAAGTTCATCTATATTTGTCTTGCGGAGAAATTTTCCCACTTTTGTTATCCTCGGGTCGTCCTTTATCTTAAAAACAGGTCCGTCCGCTTCATTGAGATCCTCAAGCTCCTTTTTCTTCATCTCCGCATCTACGCACATAGTGCGAAATTTATACAACCTGAAAGTTCTTCCGTTTTTCCCGACACGCTCCTGTATAAAAAAAGGTTTACCCTGCTTATCAGACACAGCTACAACTACTGCTACAAGCAAATAGAAAACAAGAAAAATCAGCAAAAATAAAAACGAAAAAACTATATCAAATAAACGTTTTACAAAGTCGTAAAACGGCTTCCTCTTAAAATTCACTTTCAATCCTCCCCGGATTTTCAGAACCACATTCCCATAACTTTCTTAGGCTTCTTCGGCATAGTCATATCCACATATCTTCCGCTAAAAACATCTCTTGCATTTTTATCGAACCAATTTATATATTCTTCACCAAACTTTTTCCTTATAAGCCTGTACCCTTCCCTGAGATTTGGCGAACGTTTCTTCATGTTATGACAATCCGAGGACAAAAGCTGCGCCATTCCCCACTTTATATACTTTATAGCCATCTTATCATTATCAAGTACAGCGCCGCTGTTTATCTGTGCTATGCAGCCCTTTTCAATCAGATCATACAGCTTTGTAGGATCCGAGGTAAAATACGGATAACGTTCCACATGAGCCAGAATAGGCTGATACCCCCTGTTGATTATATCAATAAGTGTATGTGTAAGACCATACGGCCGCTCGTCAGTCGGAAATTCTATCAACAGGTAGTTAGTATCTGTGAAGCACAAGTCATCAAGCTCTATTTCGTTAAGCTTTGTCGAAAAATAAATTTCCGCACCAAGCTTGAACCTGATACCAAGATCCGCCACTTCCGGAACAGACATAAGCTTATTATAGCTATGCTTCCTCGCACGAAGAAAATCCTCAAGGCTTATTCTGTTTATGTGAAAATGCGGTGTGAAAGTGATAGCCTCTACTCCCTGTTTTTTTTCTTCCTCAAGAAGCTCAAGGGAAACATCGGGATTTTTGGCTCCGTCATCAATCCCCGGTAATATATGACAATGTAAATCAAGCATCATTTCGTCCTTCTGTTCATAAAAGTATATCAGACTCTTTTGTTAAAATCTTTTGTTTCAACCTCCGGAATAATTCCAAGGAGCGGTATATTCAGACTATTGACAATATCATCCTCTGTTTTGAAGGTATTGTTCGCAAGCTCTCTTACAACTATAAACGCAAGAATCAGAACAAAACCTATAAGTGCTCCGATAACCGCATTTCTCGTAGAATTAGGGCTTACGGGAGCTCCATTATTTGAAATTCTCGCTTCACTTATAATCTTAACGGAACCTGCTTCGACCTTATCCTTAATTATCGGAGGAGCAACCTTTATTATTTCTTCAACAACCTGTTTTGCATATTCGGGTTTTGTAGAACGCATTGAGATATTTATTACCTGTGTGGAATCAACCGTAGAGACACTGATCGAACCCTTAAGTGCTTCCGGGGTAGTGGACAGATTAAGGTTACTGATTACTTCATTAAGTACCGTATCCGATTTTATAATGATAGAATAAACATCAGCCAGACTTGCTGCCGCAGTAAGCTCGGCATTGTTTACCGTTGTACCGGCTTCCGAAACATTATTCACAATAAGCACCGCGCCGGCTTCATACTTCTTAGCAATAAAAAATTTTGAATATAAAAAAAATATAACGCCAAAAATTATAGTCACCAAAATAATAGCTATAAGATTTTTGCGAATTATACCAAAAATAACCCTTAAATCAATTTCTTTTTCCTTTACACTCTCAACTTTTTCTTCCATATCCATTCTCCTTAGAAAATCAGTTATCTGTTGTGAAATGCTTTATCAAAATATTGCCAATCTCATACCGTACCATTATACACTTGTTTTTATTTTTTGTCAACATCATTTTGTGATTAAAATCCAATCTAATCGCCATTTCAAAGAACTTTACATTTTTTTCTATGAATTCGCAAATTAACTATGCAAAGTATATAATTTACATTCTTCCCGCATAATAGCTTTTTTCTTTTAACAATAAGGTACATATGTTATAATAAGTATATACGATATACTGACAAAAACGAAAGGATGATTAATATGAATAAGGTTCTTATAACAGGCTCCGGTCCCGCCGGAATATCGGCATCTTTGTATCTGGCAAGAGCCGGAATTGATGTTACCGTTGTATCCGCAGGTCACAGTTCTCTTGAAAAGGCTGACAAAATAGAAAATTATTTTGGCTTTGCACAACCGATTTCCGGGAAAGAGCTTCTTGAAAACGGTAAAGCCGGTGCAAAAAGACTCGGTGTAAAATTCAGAGATGCAGAAATTGTGGACTTAAGATTAACAGAGGAAATGAAATACGAGGCATTTACCCCGACTGACAGCGGCATATATGATTGTGTTCTGCTCGCGACAGGCTCCCAACGAAAAACACCGGACATAAAGGGACTGAAGGAATTCGAGGGTAAAGGTGTAAGCTACTGTGCGATATGCGATGCATTTTTCCACAGAGGAAAACCGACAGCAGTAATAGGTGACGGAGATTACGCACTTCATGAGGCGGAAATTCTTGCACAGACATCTTCCCGTGTTACAATCCTCACAAACGGTAATCGTCCCGAATACAAATCCGAGGTTAAGGATAATATCAAGGTAAACGAAAAGAAAATACTGGAGATTGCAGGAAAAAACAAGACGGAATATATTATCTTTGACGATAATTCATACATTGAGGTTTCCGGTATTTTTATTGCAGTCGGAACGGCAGGAAGTACGGAGCTTGCCAAGAAAATCGGTGCCGCCGTTGACGGGGACCATATTGCGGTTGACAAAAATATGGCTTCGACCATACCCGGTCTTTATGCGGCGGGCGACTGCACAGGAGGTCTTTTACAAATATCCAAGGCTGTTTCAGACGGTGCAAACGCTGCCATGAGTATAATAAAATATCTGAAATCAGGGAAAAACAAATAAGTAATCCCGCAGTGACAGGAAAAACCGTCATCTGCGGGATAATTATTAATTATTTATTTCCGATTTATTATGAGTTCTCCGCTTTTTTCAGATATTCCGCAGCCGTACCATAGGGTACCGGTGCACTGCTTCCGCAGCCGTTAGGTGACAGTACCTTCGGTTCCGATTTTGTAGGAGATACATCCGAAGGACCATTCTCCGGGTCACTCGGTATCATAGATGAAACATAGCTGTATGAATCATAATGGTAGTCATATGTGCCGGATGGAAGGATCTCTCTCTTTACCTCCTTGCCGTCCTTAAAATATACCTTTGCTCCCTTTGCGGAATATGAGCCGTCATAAGCGGCGTCAACCCAGCCTACCGGTACTATTTCGTCATACTCGGTCGAAAGCGGTCCGTACATCTCAACACATAGCTCATCATATCCGTCACCGTTATAATCATATACATAGGTTGCAATATATATCGGATAATCTTTGGTATTCTTAAACTTCATGTCAAGGTTTCCGTAATCCACCGTTGCATCAAGACCCCTGTCGGCATAAACCGAGGGATAAGCGTGTGCGTATCTTTCAACAGCCTTCATATCAGCCTTCAATGCACATATATAGAGCGTTGTGGATGCCTGACATATACCTCCGCCGTATTCCTGCACATATTGACCCTGCACTATAGCCGTTGACGGTACATAACCCAAATCTCCGTTTGTCGTATCACCGGTCATCTCATTGAAAGAGAAAGTCTCTCCGGGTTTTACAATATATCCGTTTGCAGATTTAATTGCGAGCTCCATATTATAATTCGATGCCCACACATTCTGTGCGGATGTGTAATGAGAAGCTATCAGCTTTGTATTTGCCTTTATCTGTGCAAGACTTACCTTAAAGGGAGTTCTTACGGTTGTCATGGAAATACTGCCGGTCTTTGTTGCCTGATCAAGTATATCTGTCATTTTCTGACTTAATTCCTTATGGTCGACAAGGAAACCGTCCGTACCGTCCTCGTATGTAAACTTCTCCGTCTTTGTCGGCTCAAACGATTTGACATGGGCATCAATCGGCTGAATTTCTATCTTCTTCGCTACCTTTTCAACAACCTTGTCTATTGATTCCTTATTGAGAACGGATGTAACAACAAAATCCGTTTTACCGTCATTGTATACCGTACCTACCGTCGGTTCGTCAAGCTCACCTCTGCTGAAGTGGTATGCCTGAATAAGCACATCCGAGATGTCCGTATCAAATTCAAAATCATCCTCGGTCAGATTAACGGTTTTTCCGTCGCAGCTTACCGTTATATCAACATCATCACGCAGCTCAAGGAGCTTATCCTGCATTGCATCATAAGCCTCACTCAGTGTCTTTCCGCTCAGATCCACCCCCGAAACTGTAACATTATCCCCGAAAACTATCGTTGCCGTATTTATCGTCTTTATCTCTGCCGACTCATCCCTTATAACCGGAACAGCGGATGCTTCGCTGTCTTCCTTTTCCGAGACACCCGCCTGCTTTGACTCCTGAGATGCCTCACTTTCCGTTTCTAAAACTGTCGGTACAGAACCCCGATTGTAGTTGACAGCGAACGTAATTCCCACAGCAGCCGCAACAATGACAACGGATGCGGCCGTTATGGCTATAATCTTTCCGTTTTTTCTCTTTGCTTTCTTTACCCTGCCGTGTCCCATCGGTTGGCGCTTACTTTCCTGTTTCTTTCCGCCCGCGGTCCCGGCAAAAACAACTATATCCTCTTCCCCGTCATCTTCTCCTTGGAAAGATGCGGAATCCGACTCATTATTTTCTGCTTTAACAGCCCCTGTTTGATTTCCTGCAATACTGCCGCTGAACACCACTTCGTCATCTTCATTTTCTGTGGAAATGATGTCTGTATCTTTCTTTTCCTTATCCATTAAGATAACCTCCAATCAGAATGAGTTCCGCGGATACCTTTCTATCCGTCTATATAATACACCAAAATACGGGCGGATGTAAAGCTTTTTTTCGTTAAATAAAGAAGTAAATACTGACAAACTTAATTTAATTTTTTTTTTATTTTTAGACTATTTTACGACACAAAAAAAATTACACAGAACCGCAGACAGAAAAAATTATTTTTTGTTGAAATATTTATATTTATGAGATATAATATTCGTGGTGGTATTATTGGAATATTTTACTACGGAAGGATGATACTATGAGAGTACTTATACTTTCCGCCACAACGGGCGGCGGGCACATGAGAGCCGCTAACGCACTCAAGGAATATATAAAAAAACAGGACGATAGTGCAATCGTCAAGATATCCGATACAATTGAGTATGTCAGTCCTTTTTTGAATAAAGCGGTAACCGGCGGATATGTATACATGGTGAGAAATACACCGAAAATGTATGGGAGCATATATAAGAATGCCGATAAAAGCTCCACACCAATAAACAAGACGGTAGAGCTTACAACAACTTCACTGCGAAATAAACTTCTTCCGCTCGTATATGACTTTCACCCGGATATAATCGTAACGACACACCCTTTTGCTGCCGAAATTGTTACGGCACTAAAGCAGAATAACATAATCAATCTCCCTATCATTGATATTGTCACAGACTTTGCAATACATCAGGCATATATCAGTGACGGCGTCGATGCCTATATTGTTTCAAGCAGAGAAATGGTAGATCAGGTTGTCGAAAGAGGTGTGAACAGAGTTCATGTCTATCCGTATGGCATACCAATAATGCAGAGCTTCTATGAAGAGATCGACAGGGAAAAAGCTTTTGCAAGCGAAGGACTGGATCCGTCACTGCCGACAATACTTATTATGGCGGGCAGCTTCGGTGTAACAGATGTTCTGAAAATTTATCATAAGATAGTTAAATCTCCTGAAAATTTTCAGATTATTGTAATTACGGGAAAAAATGAAAAGCTATATGAAACATTTGATGATTATCTGAGAAAGATAACGATAAACAACACTATCATTGAGTTGAGGGAAGCTGTCAAAGCGGAAAATGCCGCAAAATCCGCTGCAAAGTCAGCAAAAAATCCCAAAAATCTTATGAAGTCCCCGGCAAAGCAAAAATCTCAGCGTACGGTATCAAAAAATCTTAAACCCTCAAAGCCGACAGAACTTTTGTACTATACCGACAACGTTGACAAGTATATGCGTATGGCCGACCTGATCGTAACAAAACCCGGAGGTCTTACGGTGAGCGAGGCGATAGCAGTGGGGCTGCCAATGGCTATATTCAAGGCAATACCCGGGCAGGAAGAACAGAATGCGGATTTTCTTGTGAGCAAAAATATGGCTGTCATGCTTGAAAAAAAAGATTCCTGCACCGCCGTTATAACAGATCTTCTCAGAAATCCCGAAAAGCTGCAAAATATGAAAAAATCAATTAATTCATTTTCAAAGGGAAATTCTGCCGCAAATATCTATCTGCTTATGCTTGAGCTTATAGAAAAATATAAAAAGAACAAAATTTGATTATCAGCCGGCTGATGTCGGAATACAAAAAACCGATAAAATAATAATCGGGACAGTGGCAGCAATTAGGTCTTCATAGGCTTAATGTTGCTGCCCTTCTTTTATAACAAAAAATTAATTACCCGTGATGTTTTATTGAGCAAACAGCTATATTTTTGCATTATTTAATTCTTATATTCATATCGTATTGATTTATTTTCAAATTAATGCTATTATAAATTGTATGGTAATCTGCGGATAATTTTACAGTGTTCGGAGGAATTATGGATAATAAAAAAGAAAAAAGGCTCCATATACCTTGGGGATTGATATTTAATATTACAATTATTGCCCTGACAATAGTTCTTATAGTCTATTTTATTTTTTCCGAAGGGGGATTCATGGATCTCATACGCAGCGGACTTCAGATAAGTGTAGCATGGCTTTTGGCTGCTGTTTTTGTGCATCTTCTCAATATTGCACTTGATATGACTGTTATATTTCTTTTTGTAAAACAAACAAATCCCGGATTTTCCGTATGGAATGCACTCATTGCATCTATGACGGGTCAGTTTTTCTCTGCCATAACGCCGAGTGCCTCGGGTGGTCAGCCTATGCAGATACTTGCAATGTCAAGAATGGGGATTAAGCCCTCCAACTCCACATCTGCATTAATACAGAAATTTCTTGTATGGCAGTTTACAATGGCTGTATACTGCATAGTCGCCGTAACCGCAAAATTCTCTTTCATTTCGCAGCAGCTGAACCCGACCATGTGGGTTTTGTCTATAGTAGGATTCGCAGCACAGGTTTTTATGATTGTCATCCTGCTTCTTGCATCCTTTTGCAAGCCGCTGACAACGAGGGTGGTTAATTTTTTTCTGAACATCCTCGGCAAGATTCATGTCGTGCGTAATGTTGAGGAAAAAAAGCAGAGCGTTGAAGCAACTCTCACCTCGTTTCATGAAAGCAATAAGCTCCTTAACGAAAATAAAGCACTGCTTGTAAAGATATATGCTATAACCGCAGTTCAGATGACGGCTTATTTTCTTGCTCCGTACTGTATAGCCATGTCCTTCGGTATACACTGTGATATTTTCGATATGCTCTGTGCTCAGGCTTATGTGAGTATGGTATCGAGCCTTGTTCCGCTTCCCGGCGGTTCGGGTGCTGCGGAATATTCATTCAGCGTATTTTTCGGAGCTTATTTTACAACACAGACAATCAAATCCGCAATTCTTTTATGGAGAACAATAACCTACTACGGAACCATTGCCGTTTCCGCTCCGTTTGCGTGGCTCCGCAATAAAAATAAAACCGGTGAACCGGATACCCAACCGGAAATTGAACAAAACGAATATTAAAATATAATGAGGTAATATCAACGATGTCAGAAGTAAAAATATCTGTTATAGTGCCAATCTATAACGTTGAACAATATCTTGATGACTGTCTTGAATCAATCAAAAACCAGACATTTTCAGATTTTGAGGTAATATTGGTAGATGACGGCTCAACAGACAGAAGTATTGGAATAGCAAAGAAATATACGGAACTTGATGAACGTTTTACGCTTTATATCAAAAACAACGGCGGTGCGGCAGACGCAAGGAACTTTGGTATCGAAAAAGCCAAGGGTAAATATCTTGCTTTTATTGACAGTGATGACACTATAATGGAAAAATATCTTGAAAATTTATATAATGCAATAATTAAATATGATGCCGATGTTGCCGTATGTGATTTCTGTTTTTATTTTATAAATAAAGGAAAAACCGTAAAAGCAAACAAATTATCCATAGGAAACAATCGGATATATAACAGAGATCAAGCACTTAAGGAGCTTTTGTGTGATGCTAAGTTCCGGTTTTATTTATGGAACAAATTATGGAAAAAGTCTTTGTTTAAAGATAATAATATAGATATGCCTCATATGTTTTATGAGGATATTGTGGTATGCTCAAAGGTTTTTTGCCATATAAACAGGGCAGTTTCGATAGATTACCGCGGATATACATATAAAAGAGCGGTTTCAAAACATCAGGAAGTATCAATGTCAAAAATCAGGATAAATGATTATATAAGAACCGTACCATATGTAAGAAAATATCTTGGTGAGAAAGAACTTTATGAAATGGCAAAAAAATCATTTTTCAGGCACGTTTTCCATGTGTTTTTTTCTGTTCCGCTTTTGGTTATACAGGCAAACAAGACTCTTGAAAATGGAATTATAAAAAATTCCGTTTCCGGTATGAAAACGGTTATAAAGTGCCTGCGTGTCCCGATTGATGAGCTTGACGACATGATCAACGGCGACGCAGTAGTATGATCGGGGTGATATCATGCAGAATCCGAAGGTATCGGTGATAGTACCTATATACAATGTAGAAAAATATATTGACAAATGTCTTAGTACGCTCAAAAATCAATCCTTCAGGGATTTTGAGGTACTCCTTATAAACGATGAGACGCCTGATAATAGTATGCAAATAGCTGAGAAATATGCCTCAGATGACAGTCGTTTTCTTATATTCAGCAAAAAAAACGGCGGGCTTTCCGATACAAGGAATTTTGGTATTGAGCATTCAAGGGGAGAATTTATTGTCTTTGTTGACAGTGACGATTATCTTCATGAGGATTACCTTAAAACCATGTATGAGGATTGTATAAATAATAATGCTGATATGGCATACTGTAGATTTAAGCACGCCGTTGACAAAACGAAAATAAAAATATTTTCAATTAATCCGAAAAAATCGGTTATAGAAAGAGATAAAGCACTTGATATGCTTATAAGGGATAACCGTATGCATAGCTATGCATGGAACAAGATGTACAGGAGGACCCTGTTTACGGATAATAACATTCGTTACCCCATTATATATTTTGAGGATGTTGCCACAAGTGCAAGAGTGCTTTTTCATGCCAACAAAATAGCCGTAACGGATAAAAACCTCTATTATTATGTCCGCCGCTCCGGAAGTATCATGTCAACAATGAACTCAAAAAAAATCGAACATCTTTTGCTTTCCATACTGATTACAAGGAATTATATACAGCTTCACGGGGAATATGACAAATACAAAAAAGCCGTCAGGGCAGTTGCTCTTAAAATGCGGCTTATCAATATTTATTCAATTATCAGGCAGCATATTATCTGCGGCAATTTCAAGGGCATGAAAACCAATCTCCGCACCAATAAAAAGCTTTATAAATACATTATTTCCGACGATTACGTACCGGTGGAGGGTTATCCGGAATTGCCTTACAATATTATCCAGCCGGAAAGAAAAAAATAAGGGAGTGTCAGTTCAGTATCGGCACTCCCATTTTGTATGTTATATAATTCCCGGTAACAACTCCCATATCAATTTGTAACCGCTGCACCGGTTGATTTCTTTGTTGATGTGGAAAATGCTATGTTTATGCTGTGGTCAGCTATTCTTTCGAGATTGGTAAGAAGCTCCATAAACAATGTACCCACCGTTGCATTACACTTTCCTGTGCTTAGTCTTTCAATGTGGTTTTCCTTGTATTCCGCCGTTTTATCATCTATCTCCTGCTCAATGCTGCTTACAATATCCGCTGTTTTATTATCGAAATAGGATGACTTGAACATATTTAACGATTCATCAAGAATACTATCGACCAACGCCTGCATCTTATTTGCTTCTTCAAGAGCCGTATCACTAAAGGTTTCTCCCTTTTTTATAATATTCTGTGCAAGCTCACATATATTTTCAGCATGATCCCCTATTCTCTCCATATCACTCACAACATGATAATATGAACCTATTTTTACCCGGTCGCTGTCTTCAAGGTTCAATCCGTTTATCTTGACAAGATAATTTGTTATAGCCATGTTAAGATAATCAATTACTTCCTCGTTCTCCTCTACTTCGGCTATAAGTTTCTCGTCCTGATTTATAAATGCCTGCATTGATTTTGTAAAGTTTTTCTTTGCAAGCATACCCATCCTCTCAATTTCCTTTGTAATCTGTGAAACGGCAAACGGAGGCGTCTTAAGCATACGTTCGTCAACATATTTGAGCCTGCTCGCTTCCTTTTCATTTTCATCCTCACCCGGTATGACAATACAGGCAAGCTTTATTATCACTCCCTCAAGCGGAAGCATTACAAGCGTTGCTACAATACTTGAGATGATATGTACAAGTGATATACGGAACGGTACTATCTCCGTTAGTGATTCTATAAACTGATTAAACGGGGTAAACATGGACAGAAGTGCAAATAATATCGCACCCAATGAGGTAAATACAACATAGGAAATAGCTGTTCTCTTTGCCGCCTTTGTCGCACCGAGTGACGATATAACCGCCGTTACACAGGCTCCTATATGAATACCGTATACCATATATACCGCATTAGGCAGTGTCAGTGCCCCCGCGGCTCCCAATGCCTGAAGTACACCTACAGCAGCTGAGGAGCTTTGTATAATCGCCGCAAATACTATACCGAATAGTATGCCTACAATCGGATTACTTACCGAAGTTATAATATGAGAGAAAGCTTCAGAGGACGCAAGCGGCTTAAGATTTCCGCTCATTGTTGTCATGCCGAAAAACAAGATTCCGAAGCCCGCTATTATCTGACCGATATATTTTGTGTTATTCTTTTTACTCAGAACAACCATAAATGCACCAATGAATATCGCAAGAGGTGCATAATCCGATATTTGTATGGAAAGAAGCACACTCGTTACTGTCGTACCTATAGTGGCTCCCATAATAACTCCCATAGCCTGACTTATATTCATTATCGAGGCATTTACAAAGCCGACACACATCACTGATACTGCTGTTGAACTTTGTATAATTGCAGTTACTATAATTCCCACCAAAGCACCGAGAAAACGGTTTGTCGTAAGCTTCTCCAGAAGCGTCCGCAGATTTGAACCTGCGGCAAGCTCCAGTCCCTCTCCCATAAGCTTCATTCCGTATAGAAACAGTCCCAGTCCTCCGAGTGCAAGAATAACCTGCATCATTATTTCCTCATTGAAGGTCATACCAAAGTCCTCCGTTTTTCCTACTCTTAATTATTATCCTCTTTATCTGTACCCTTCAATAATATTACAACATCCGACAGTTAATATTCTTTATAAGAATTATAAGTTTTTCTATCTTTGATACAAAAACCTTTAATTATATTAACTTTTTTTATATTATATGCAGAATAATAATTTGGTATCTGCAAATATTATATATCGGTCTGCCGCTGAGGTGCAACATATACAGTCGTCTGATTGACGTATATTACCATACCGGGTTTTGCGCCTCTCGGCTTGCTGACAAATCTGACCTTTGTATAATCTACAGGTACTTTTCCCGACTCCCTCGCCTTACTGTGACAAGCGGCAAGCTGTGCGGCATAAAGTATATCATCCTCATCGGGAGTCTTTCCGTTTGTAATGATTATTGTATGTGACCCCGGTATATCCTTTACATGAAACCATATATCATTTTTATCCGATTTTTTAAGAGTAAGCATATCATTCTGCTTATTATTTCTTCCTACAAGTATCTTAAAACCGTTAGGTGAAGTAAATTCAAGCGGCGGAAGCGGCTTTTCATTTTTCGGCTTTTTACCCTTTACCTTTATATAGCCCTCCTCGGTAAGCTCCTGCCGTATCTCGTCAAGCTCCCTAACACTTTCCGCCCTGCTGAGGCTGTCGGATACCGATGATATATAATCAAGCTCGGCTTCCGCCTGCTCTATCTGCAAACGCAGAACCTGCTCGGCTGTCTTTGCTTTCTGATAGCTTTTATAATATTTCTGTGCATTGGCTGACGGAGAAATCGACGGGTCAAGCTTTATCTTTATCTTCGCCGTATTTTCATCATAGAAATTCTCAACCTCACATTCCGCTGCTCCCTTCTCTATTCTGTACAGGTTAGCCTGAATAAGATCCCCGCATATTCTTAAATGCTCTCTGTCGGCACAGGTCTTAAGCTCATCACTTTGTATATATATCTTTTTTATAAGACGTGTTGCCGCATTGGAGAGGAGTTTTGTGAGATCTTCGGATTTTGATTTTATTGCAGTGATATTATCACGCTGTGAATAATAAATATCAAGCAAACCGCTGAATGTATCGGTTCTCTGCTTTGACCTGCCGGAGCCGTACTGCTGTATATGTTCAAATGTGAAATCTATCGGCTTATTATTTATATCCGTTATAATGCACGGTATTCCCGAACATTCCCTTGCGATATTGATATCCCTCTTAAGAAAATATGAAAGACGTGTTTTTTGCTCCTCATTCATATCATTTGAATATACATCCGCCCCTCTGCCTGTCAGATATTCAAGCTCACGGCATATTATAGGTGACACCCCCTGTATAACAGAAAGAAGTGCCTTTGAAAGCGGCTGTGAACCGGGAAGGTTTTCAACCGCATTTATTATATCCTCCGCATCCTTATCAAGCATACAGAGCTTTATCTGCTTTGGCGGCATCTCATATTTTATCCCGGGGAGTATAAGCCTCTGCGATGACATCGAAGCATCAACACGCTTGACTGCATCTATAATTATGCCGTTTTCGTCAACAAATACAATATTGCTGTACTGTCCCATTATTTCAACCGCAAGCCTGAGCATTACGATATCCCCAAGCTCATTCACAGCCTCAAATTCAAGCATAAGCGTCCTTTCAAGGTCGGGTTGACCTACAGATCTCAGCTTTGCCCCCGAAAGCCTTTTACGCAGAAGCATACAGAGCATAGGCGGTACTTTAGGATTTTCCGGAGAGGCCGTTGTTATATTTATCCTCGGAGCATCTGCTCTTGCGGAAATCAGAAGCTTACAGCTTCCCTCCCTTGAACGCATTGTAAGAAGCAGACGATCCTTCGCAGGCTGATAAATTTTATCTATCCTGCTTCCGATAAGCTTTTCTTCAAGCTCCTTTTTTATATGTCTTAAAAATACACCGTCAAGTGCCATAATATACCCCCGAATCGAAAATTATAACTGTTTTAAATATACATCATCTTATCCGTATCGCTTTCCGCCTGTTTAAAAACAGTATCCCGGAATTCTTTCCCTAAAAGCAGGGCAAGCTTCGGTATTATCATATCCTCGGAACGGAAATGACCTATATCAAATACCGCTATATTTCTTTCATTTGCAAAGAGTATCTCGTGATGTTTTATCTCTCCTGTTACAAAAGCTTCAGCCCCTGCCGATGCGGCGGCAAAAATATTGCTCCCGCCCGCTCCACAGGATATCCCTACCTTTTTTATTGTACCTTTTCTCCTTGAATACCTCAGTCCGTGACAGGATAATGCGGATTTGATTTTATTTGCGAATTTGTCGGAATTGATTTCCTCCTCAAGCTCCCCTAAAAGCAGACATTCCGAATCCGTACCGCCTTCAGATACTACCCCGACCGACTCGGCAAGTGTATTATTTACTCCCACATTTGCAATATCAAGGTTTGTATGTGCCGATATAACCGTTATATCATTTTTTACCGCAAGATAGGATATACTGTCCTTTTCTATAACTTTAAGCGGATTAAATATTATCGGATGATGGCTTATTATTATTTTTACACCCTCTGCCGCGGCTTCATCAATTACCTCTGATGTAATATCAAGCGCAAGCAGAACCTTTTCAGAGGTCTGATCTTCACTTCCTATGAGCAGTCCTACATTATCAAAACTCATAGCCGTATCAAAAGGTGCAATTTCATTTATGTAATTCAATATTTGTCCCGCTGTTACCATTATTATTCCTCCGTATCGGTCAGTTCCGATAATTCCGATATCAATGCTTTTACGGAATTATATTCCTCAGTTCCGTATTCATATCCGTTCAGCTTTTTTTTAAGCTTCTCGTTTACGACATATATATACCGTTTTGCCTCGGCTGACTTATCGCCATCAAGTTTACCCACATATCTGTATTTTAAGTTACACGGTCTTATTGTTCCGTCATAAGCCGCAAGTATAACACTGTAGGTTTTGCCGAATGATATACAGGCTTTTTCCTCCTTTATGCAAAAGCCTGACTTACAAAGATATTCCCGCAGTACCTCCGCCCTTGTCATCGGTTGAAGTATAAGATTTTTGTTTGAATCCCTAAGCCATGGCGTTCTGTCTATGAGCTTTGCTATAAGCTCACCGCCCATACCTGCCATTACTATGTCATCGGCCTCATCAGCCGTTATATTGTCAAGACCGTCCGACAGTACGGTTTTCACCTTATCAGTAAGTCCGTACCTTTCCGTATTCATCCTTGCCCTGTCAAGCGGTCCCTCTCTTACATCTGCCGCAACTGCATAACTGATTTTTTTATTGACCAAAAGCCATATCGGCAAATACCCGTGATCCGTGCCTATATCTGCAAGCGATACGCCCTCACGCACAAATGAGGCACACAATGATAATCTGTCATCGAGTCTGAACATGAACCACCCCTCCCGACACACATAAAGCCGCAGAGATCACCCTGCGGCTTCGGAGATAAATATAATTATTTATTATTTATATGCTCATTAAGCTTATCGACAAGCTCATCAGCATCAACACCGTGAACTGCACAAGCCTGCTCAACAGTTTCACCTCTTGATGCGGGACAGCCAAGACAATGCATTCCTATTGAAAGAAAAAGCGGCGCTGTCGTTTCATCAATATCAAGAATATCCCCGATTATCGTATCCTTAGTTATCTGTGCCATAATTATAATTCCTTTCTGTTTTTATATACATATATTATAATACCCAAATAAACTTTTTTCAATACCAAAATTAAAAAGTCGGGTTATTTTATAAATTGCAATATAAAAAATACTATTTTATTAAAGCACCTTACATTTTCTCGGCGATTTCGCCCTGCTTTTTATATATACTTCCGCCCGGAATATATCCCCTGACCATAGAAAGCGGATAAACTGTCGTATTTCTGCCTATAACCGTTCCCGGATTCAGTATCGCATTGCATCCGACCTCGACATTGTCCCCCACAACAGCACCGAATTTTTTAAGTCCTGTATCTATTTTTTCACCGTCCGCCATTATCGTTACCGGTGTCTTATCAGATTTCAGGTTCGAGGTTTTAGCCCCGGCACCGAGATGTGATTTGTAACCGAGAATCGAGTCACCAATATAATTATAGTGCGGTACCTGTGCATTGTCGAAAATAATGCAGTTCTTAAGCTCCGAGGAATTGCCTATAACGCTTCCTCTGCCTATTATTGCACTTCCCCTTATGAATGCACAATGCCTTATCTCGGCATCCGGACAGACGATAAGCGGTCCGGCAAGATAGGCTGACGTCATTATATTTGCAGTTTTTGCTATCCATATACCGTCACCCTTATATTCATATTCATCCTCCGACAGACTGCCTCCTATAGAAATTATATATTCAGATATCTTCGGCAAGGCTTCCCAAGGATATGTGAGTCCCTCAAAAAGCCCCGATGCAATACTTTTCGACAAATCAAGCAAATTTCCTACCGTAAGATTATTATTTATCATTACTCAAAAACCCCCTGTTAAAAAATAATATCGTCGTCATCAAATTCCTTATAGAATACCCAATCGTCACTGTCAAATTTACCTGCAAGGAACCTTATATTTTTCCCGGGTGTTTCTATTGTATAAACCGAAAAGCTATACGGTTTTTTTGTCTGCGGGTGCAGCACTACATCACATTCTCCGAATGACCGCCACTTATGCGAAAAAACATCCACACCGTCTATACAAAATCTTTTTCCGTCTGACTTTCCCAAATAAGTATATTCCTTCATAATTTCCATCCTCAATCGTCAACCCATCACCATTTCGGTTATATCCGATATCAGATATCTGTCCTCCTCGTATATAATAATAAAATTACGGGAATATTCATATTCCCCGGCATCCTGACTGTTGCCGTTATCATCGGTATGCACACCGGAATAGGTCAGCACATATGAAACAGGCACGGTATATTCGTTTTCCCTGCACATAATATGCTCCTCATCCACATCAGTTACCGAAAAATCCGTTATATATCTCGAATAATCATAAAACGCCGTTTCATCATAGTTCCAGATAAAATCCTCCGTGGTATAGCTCATAATACCGATATGATCCTGTTCGGTAACCGCCGACAGATAATTTGTTATAACATCCTCAAGCATATCCGCCGTATCCGATCCCATAGAAACATAGCTTATATCCTCACCGGAAACAGTTTCCTCCTCGGGAGCGTTTCCGCATGAGCATAATGAAGCAACAGATAACGACAAAAACACCCCTGACAGAGCCACAGAAAAAAATCCCTTCATTATCTTACCATACCCCTCTGTCTGAGGTATGAAATTATTAACTGAACACTTCCGTCAAGTCCTATTTTTCCGCTGTTTATGCACAAATCATAATTATTCGGATCTCCCCATTTTCCGGATGCATAAAAATTATAATAATTCGCCCTGCTCTTATCTGTCTTTGTTACAACACTCTGTGCCTTTTTAGGATTTACGTCGTATTCCTTTATTGCATATTCAACACGTTTATCCATATCGGCATAAATAAACAGCTTTACGACATCCTTTCTTTCCGAAAGAATATAATCCGCGCACCTTCCGACAATGACACACGGCTTGACTGATATTTTCCTTATAACGTCATGCTGTGCAAGAAAAAGTCTGTCGTTCAGCGGAAGCTGCGGTTCAATCCTGAATCCGCTGTCATAAACGGCAGCCGCACCGACCGAAAGCGAATATAAAAGGCTGCTTGTGGATTTTTCGTCCATCCCTTCTATCACATCAGGATCAAGTCCGCTTTCCTTGGCAACTATATTGATAAGATTTTTATCGTAATATTCTATGCCAAGTTTCTCGGCAAGCTTATAACCTATCTTTCTGCCGCCGCTGCCGAATTGCCTTGCTATTGTAATTACCATAATAAAACCTCCCGATTTACTTATACTGCACTTTTATTATATTATTGTAACATATTTTTTATAAAATTTAAACAGTTTTATGTAAATATTTTCATGTTTTTTATCTATATTCCAAGGCTACACAGTTGTAATAAATTCGTATCCGTTTTGTTGTTGACTTTATCAAAGGAAAATCTTATCATAATAACTATAATGTATTTAAAATATGTCTATGATTGGAGCTGATAACTTGAAAATGATAAAAAAATTGTTATGTATAGTGTTTTCTCTTAGCCTTTTTATATCAGTCTGTGGCTGCGACAGGGATACTGAGCTCCCCGAGGATCAGATTATAAATTATAATACCGACTACGAACCTGTTACGCTTGATCCCCAGATTGCAAACGATTCAAGCTCAAGACTTGTTATCATGAATATTTTTGAAGGTCTTGTCCGCATAGATGAGGAAAATAATATAATTCCCGGTGCGGCCGAAAGCTGGGAAATAAGCAAGGACAGACTAATGTATACTTTCCGTCTGCGTGATAATCTTAAATGGAATGACGGAACCAAGCTTACAGCAAATGATTTCATTTACGGTATACAGAGAACTCTTATGCCGCAGACCTCTTCGCCGACAGCTTCGACGCTCTACTGTATAAAAAATGCGGAAAAAGTCAGTACGGGAGAAGCGGATATTTCCTCTCTCGGCGTTTTTGTACCGGATGAGTCCACGATAATATTTCAGCTTGAATATCCTGATCCGGATTTCCTGCAGCTCTTAGCTACAGCACCTGCAATGCCCTGCAACGAATCATTTTTTAAAAAAACGGCAGGTCAATACGGCAGAGAGGATGACAAGCTTCTTTGCAACGGTGCTTTTTATATCAGAGAGGACGGCTGGGTGCATGACGAATATATATATCTGCGAAAAAATCAGGAATATACGGGAGAAGATAAACCGGTGCCTGCGGGGGTAAATATTACTATCGGTGATACCCCGGACGATATATGCGGTGCAATAGAGGACGGAATAATAGACTGCGGTTCCATAACATCAGCCGATAAAGAACAGGCAGAAAGTCTCGGATTCAATATCAAGGGATTCGGAGATACAATATGGGGTATCTCATTTAACAATACGGATGAAATTTTTAAAGACGAAGACATAAGGAAAGCTTTTTTGTCGGCAATTGACAGAGATTATATTCTCGCGAATATGCCGGATAACTGCATTATTACGGAAAACATCATTCCGGACAGTGCCGTACTTGACGATAAAAAATACAGGGAAATTGCAGGCAACATTACATTTGAAAAGAGCGAATTCCCGGATAAGCTTCTTGCAAAGGGTATGAAGAACCTGAAGCTTGACAATATCACAAACATAACCATACTATGCTCGGATGATGACAAAACTCAGTTATTTGTCAATAATCTGATTGAAACATGGAACGGACTAAGCGGAGGATACTTCAATAAAAAGCCTGTTCCTGTTTCCGAATTGAAGGACAGAATAGGCAGCGGTGATTTTGAAATCGTTATTGCCCCGCTTACCATTCAGGGGAATACACCTCTGAGCACTTTGGAAATGTTTGAATCATCAAGCAAATATAATACCGCTTCATTTCATGATGAGGAGTATGATTCGGATGTGGAAAAAATAAGAAAAAATCAGGTAGCCGCGGAGGCGGACAATATAAAAAGAGTTGAACAGGATCTGTTGGACAGAGGTATATTCTATCCTCTTTATATTGAAAACAGATATTATGCAAGTGCCGGAAATGTCAAAGGCATAATTTTCCACCCGTTCGGAGCCGAGGTTGATTTTTTCCATGCCGAAAAAATCGTTGAATAATACATCTGTTATGAAAAATCAGGAGCTTTTGGATAAAATAGAAAGTTTTTATTGAGTTATGAAGTGTAACAATTTTCTTTAGTAAAATTTATGACCTACAACAAAATAGTTCCAATTTTTGACACAATATATTGACTTTTTTGCAGATTTACCTTATACTGGAGAGGGTACAATTTATTTATGAAAGGGTTGGTTATTATGTCTGATGTATTTTTGAGCCACAGCTCAAATGACAGGGAGACTGTTGAGAGGGTGTGTGCTTTTCTCGAAGAAAAGGGGCTCACCTGTTGGATGGCTCCGAGGGATATTATAGGGGGATATGCATGGCCTGCTTGTATAGATACCGCAATCACAACATCAAAGGTATTTCTTATTCTCTTTAGTAAGAATAGTGCTGCCTCAAAAGACGTAGAACGTGAGCTATCGATTGCGGAGAAAAAGAATATTTTTGTTATTCCCTACAGAATTGATGATACCGAGCTTTCCGGTACTTTCGCATATTATCTTACCGGTGTGCACTGGATAACCGCCGATTACAGCAAAGGCGATTACAAATTGGAGGAGCTTTATTCCGTTATTGCAGGTATTATGGGCAAGTTCGTGCAGAATATCACAAACAATACATATATTGAGCATCTCCATATACACAATTCCGGTGGTTCTAACATACAGGACGAATTGAGTAGTATATCCGGGTTTAACGGTGTTTCGGGAACTGCTGCAACACGAAGAAACCCGGTGCAAACACAGCAAACACCGTCCCCGTATCAAACACAGAATATACAGACGGTAACGCCCCCACAACGAACTGTTTCAAAGCAAACGGAGGAAGTGCCGTTTTCACAAAAGACACAGCATACAATATATAATTTTAGCGTAAGCTATGGAGATTGGATCTGCAAAGGTATATATAGAGGGGAAGTAAATACACTAAATGAAGCAGACGGAAAAGGCAGTTTCAAAGGTACTTATATTGATGATGATAACAACACAATTTCTATTACCTATGAGGGTATATTTCAAGACAACATGATAACCGATAAAGGTGTAGTGAAACTATTTACCCCGGACGGTGTGAAAACTGAAGATGGTACGTTTAAGAACGGACAGTTAAATGGCGAGAGAAAAATACACAACAAATTTAAAAACGGCACTTATAATGTAAAAGAAGGCAATGTATTTTTAAGCCACAGCCCAAAAGACAGGGAGGCTGTTGAAAGGGTGTGTGCTTTTCTTGAGGAAAAGGGACTCACCTGTTGGATGGCTCCTAGGGATATTTTGCCGGAAAGTGACTGGGTTGCTTCTATAAACACCGCAATCGAAACATCAAAGGTATTTCTTGTTCTCGTCAGCAAGAACAGTGTTTCTTCCTGCTCGGTAAAAGCTGAGATAAGTATGGCGGTAGAGGAGGGTGTTTTTGTTATTCCATACAAAATCGACGATACTGAGCTTCCCCGTTTTTTCGAATCTTATCTTACCGGTGCGCACTGGATAACCGCCGATTACAGCAATGGCAACTACAAATTAGATGAGCTTTATTCCATTATTGCGGGCGTTACGGGCAAATCCGTACAAAATATAACAAACAACACTTAATATTGATCATCTCCATATAAATAGTGCCGATGGCTCAAACATACAGGAGGAGATAGATAATATATCCGGATTCAACGGTGTTCCGAGAACTGCTGCAACACCGAGAAATCCTATGCAAACACAGCAAGTGCCGTCTGCTGTTTCTAATAATTCTCAAATGATACCCGCCGCTGGTGACTGGGAGAAAAATAAAAACACTAAAAAGATTGTTATTCCAATAGCAGCGAGTGTAGTTGCTGTTGTTGCAGTATTAGTGGTAGTGCTTGTAATCTCGAACTTTTCTTCTCAAAATATTCCTTATGATTCCTCTTCGAGTAGTTCTTACGGCTATTCTTCAAGTATAAGTACGCAATACCTCTCGGACCGTACGACTACTTGTGATGGTCTGTTTGAAAGTGGAGCGCTTAACAGTAATGGAGAATTAACCATTAAATTTAATGGAGGAGATAGGAGTAATGAAACTGATAAAGACAATTATGTAGACGGCTGCCTTAATGGTGAAGGAACATATACTATTATTTATCAAAACGGCGATACTTGTGAATTTGATGGTACATTTTAAAAAACGAGTACCTACAAGGAACGCAGCGTGGGTATTGTGCAAACGGTGAACGCTACACCTACACAGGTGATTACTACCAAGACAATAACAACGGAACATTCATATACCGTGACACAAACGGAAATACTAACGAGTGGGAAACATACAAAAATGGAAAGAAAATTAGTTATACGCCTACCCTAAGTATACCGACCAATTTTTCTGTATCGTTCAGACCTGTAAGCATGTTCAACCCTGAAGACAATGAGTGGAGTGGTAAGTTTTACTTTATGCCTAGGTTTATGGCTGAGAGTGAAGGGGTTAATATTAAATGGGCTTCTGTACCAAATACAACCGGTTATGAAGTTGGATATGTTGACGAAGTCAAAGAAATAAATTCTCCGAGTTTTAGAGCCGCACTCGACCCCTTCTACGGTAAAGAACTTAGTATTACCGTCCGTGCCGTTGGGGTAAACAATGGTGAAAAGGTTTGTTCTAATTGGTACATATTTAGCTTTGAAAACCCCTTTGAATCCTGAAAATTCTATTAAAAAATCCGTACATAACCGTATAACCCCCCGTCGTTAAGGCGGGGGTATTTTATATCAACCGCAGAATTGACGTAAATATATTTATGTAAATTAAAAGCAGCCGTTCGGAGAATTTCCGCCGGTTGCTTTTGCGCTGTACAAAACCGCAGTGTTTTACTGCTTGTTTTTATTATTGACATATCTTAACATAAGCGACATTATATCATATTTATACGTAGTTTTAGTCCTTTCCCCCTGCAACAGCTTATCAACCGGCTGCAAACAGTTATGTGTCTTCTTGTTATCATTCCGCACACTTCCATATCTCCAACCCTGTGAGGCAACAAAATAACACCACCTTCTATGTTCAAGATCAGCAATAAACCCTGCAAATTTATCGTTCATAAGAGCCTTAATAAAATCGTCCTCATTTGTCATCAATCGCCATATCTCGCCGTTATACTCCACAAGACTGCCGTTTTCTCCTATCTCACTGTTGATCTGTTCATCAACATCTATATTCAGTTCCCTCTCCAAACGCTCAAATATGACTTGCTTCACACTTTCATGGGCAGCCAATGCCTTGCTTGACTCTCTCTTGAACATGGACGTGTGATTCCAAAACTCCTCCATACTGTTCTCTTCCGATTTCCAAGGTGTTTCGTCTTTGTCGATAATTTGTATGGCAGAATAAAAATAGTGGAACTCTTTCGCCATAATATTTATCTCTTTGTTTAGTATAAGCTCCAAAGAAATAACACCTTTCATATCGTCCATAAGCTGCACATTGGAAAATGTACGGTTGTTGGCAGATATATACTTTGCAAGTACTCTGTCAGTATCCATACGCAATATAATAGGAGTTTCGCCTTTTCCGTCTTCGTCAAATATGTTGGCAAGCCGCATCGCACAATTCACTCCACCGTTAATATCATCAATCGCTATGACGGAATATGTGTACGGGTTTTTGGAGTTTTCCAAACGCACCTGTTCGATAAACTCCCTGTATTTTATATTCAAATTGTGGCAGTTTACAACAAACGTGCCGTCTGCCGACGTATTTTTAATACGTATCGTGCCTTGATCCATATAAAATGTATCCGAACTGAAACGGTTTGTAAAAATTTCCATTTTACTCTTAATATCAATATCATATACATCTACAACTATGGAATTTTTCTTGCTTACGACACCCAAATTCATAGCTTGTAAAAGTGTCTGCTGACCGATCGAACCAAAACCCATTATAAGCAAATGTACGTTCCAGTCGTCCAGCTTACTATCCGTGTTCAGGTAATAACTGTGCAGCGGAAATTCATCAAACATTTTCCTTACCTGCAATTCGGGAATACTCACTATTTCCAAATCATAACAGCTTTCCTTCTTGCCTATATTATAATAATCGGCAATAAGCTCCCTTATGCTATCGTCCTCACATCTGCACGTTATTTTTGCCCCTGCCTTTAAAACAAAACGTCCGTCACCCTTTATCAGACTGAACACTTGCAGCAATGAAAAATTCTTAACAGAATTATCATTAAAAATTATGATATTGTCTGCGCTGTCCGCCTCTGCCTTTTTTAACAGATAGTGAATATCTTCACCCTCCGCTTTCAGTATGTCAAAATTATGCAGCACATAACCTTTTTTTATCAACTCATACCTTTCGGAAGAATCAAATTCCGCATTTGAAACTATATGTACCGATACTTTTTTGTTTTTCTCAAAGGAGTAGTTTTTAATCAGTGATTTCGTGCTTTCATTATAGCCAAAGATAATCACTTTATGCGAGATTTTTCTTCTATGAAATATAAATACAAATCGTAAAACATTTTCCAACGCCTTATACGCAACGGCAATAGTGCAGTACGGTGCGGAAAACACCGCCACACCGTATAAATATCCCACAACATTATAAAAAAATGAATTATGCAAATCCATAAATTCTAATGCATCTGCAAGTGAAATATCCGGAGTGAACGTAAAAGCGCTGATACTGTTATCAAAAATCAATAAAATTCTGAAAAATACCTGCACATTGGAATAGTACAGTAGCCCCTCCAAAACAGACACGGCAAATGACGATATTGCAAGTATCAATATAAATTTGTTTGCAAATAATTTTGTTCTCTCCCCCATTTTTTACACACCTCACCACAAGCAATATTACATATATCGTTTTTTTAATATACATGAGTGTATGCTTATCTGTTATAAATCAGACTGCCGAAATAAAGGGTCACAGGACTAACAGCCTGCAACCCTCTCTCTTTCTCATAAATCCATATTCCGAATTTTTCGGACACGCCAGTCGGAAAATCTGTCGATCTACCGATTATTTTACCATGCTGGCAACCTCGGCAGCAAAATCGTCGGAACGCTTCTCAAGACCTTCGCCCTTTTCAAAACGTACAAAATCAACGATCTCAATCTTACCTCCAAGTTCCTTTGCCTTCTGCTTTGTGTACTGCTCAACAGTAGCTTTGTTATCCTTGATAAAGGACTGGAAGAGCAGGCAGTTTTCCTCATAATACTTACCGATCTTTCCCATTACGATCTTCTCGGCAACATTTGCAGGCTTACCGGAATTAACAACCTGCTCTGTCATGATCTTCTTTTCATGCTCAATAACATCCTCCGGAACATCCTCTTTTGTCATATAAAGAGGATTAGCGGCGGCAATCTGCATTGCCATATCCTTTGCATATTCCGCAAAGCCGTCTGTACCTGCTACATCTGTGTCAAACTTGACAAGAACGGAAATCTTGCCGCCCATGTGTACATATGCCGCAACGTTTCCATCGAAAAATTTGAAACGACGGATGATTATATTCTCACCAATTGTCTGAATCTTCTCCTGAAGGAGTTCCGCAACTGTCACAGATGTTCCGAATGCTGTCTTTGTAAGAAGCTCCTCAACATCCGCCGGCTTTTCAGCCATAACGGTTTCTGCTACTGTCTTTACAAATGCCTGAAATTCCGCATTCTTTGCAACAAAGTCTGTTTCAGCGTTTACCTCGACTGCAACACCTGCTGTTTTATCATCATTAGTCATTGCGAAAGCCACACCCTCGGCAGCAATTCTTGAAGCCTTCTTTGCAGCCTTTGCAAGTCCCTGCTCTCTGAGTACATCTATTGCTCTGTCCATATCTCCGTCTGCTTCCGTAAGAGCCTTTTTACAGTCCATCATACCGCAGCCGGTCTTCTCTCTTAATTTCATTACATCTTTAGCTGTAAATGCCATGTTTAATAACCTCCGTATACAAAATTATAATTACTCAAAAAATAGCCGCAACGACAATTGCGGCTATTTAGTTTACTGATTATTCCTCAACAGCCTCTTCATCATCTTCTGCATCCTCGGCTGCTGCACCTGTTCTTCCCTCGTTGCCCTCGATAATAGCATTAGCCATAGCACTTGAAATAAGCTTAACGGCACGTATAGCGTCATCGTTGCCGGGAATTACATAGTCGATCTCATCGGGATCACAGTTCGTATCTACAATAGCTACAATCGGGATTCCGAGCTTCTTTGCCTCCGCAACCGCAATTCTTTCCTTGCGGGGGTCAACTATAAAGAGTGCTCCGGGCAATTCCTTCATATCCTTGATACCGCCAAGGAATTTTTCCAGCTTTTCAATCTCAAGATTGAGCTTGATAACCTCTTTCTTCGGGAGAAGATCAAAGGTTCCGTCCGACTCCATTGTGCGGAGCTGGTTAAGTCTTTCAATTCTTCTGCGGATCGTCGTAAAGTTTGTAAGCATACCGCCGAGCCATCTTGCGTTTACATAATAAGCGCCCGCACGGAGAGCTTCTTCTCTGACCGAATCCTGTGCCTGCTTCTTTGTTCCTACAAAGAGTACAGACTTTCCTTCTTCTGAAAGCTCACGAACAAAGTTATAAGCTTCTTCAAGCTTCTTAACCGTTTTCTGGAGATCGATAATATAGATACCGTTTCTCTCCGTGAAAATGTAGGGAGCCATCTTGGGGTTCCATCTTTTTGTAAGGTGACCGAAATGTACGCCCGCCTCCAAAAGCTGGTTCATTGATACTACTGATGCCATAATAAAATCCTCCTTAGGTTTTTTCCTCCGCCGGCTTG
>CANPXK010000016.1 GCA_947585965.1 uncultured Clostridia bacterium | reverse complement strand
CTTTGGAGTTATTTTACCATTTTCAAATTATTATTTGAAGTCGCTGGAGGATTGAGGGGATACATTGAGGGGATACTTTCAAGAACACTATGCTGTATTATAAATTCGTATTATCATGCATTCCGGATTATTTTAGCTGAATTATTATCATCCCAATAAATGTTCCAAGAATTAGGTATTGACTTTTTACCTTCTATATAAATCGTTTTTAAACTCGAACATCCGGAAAATACATAACTTCCCATTTTAGCAACACTGTCCGGAATTGTTATATTTGTAAGACTTGTGCAGCCACTGAAAGCGAAACCTCCTATCGAAGTAACACTGTCCGGTATTGTTATGCTTTCAAGACTGCTACAACCATAAAAAGCACTGTCTCCTATTAAGATAACACTGTCATGGATTGTTATGCTTGTAAGATTTGTGCAGCCATCGAAAGCGGCACCTCCTATCGAAGTAACACTGTCCGGTATTGTTATGCTTGTAAGACTGCTACAACCACTGAAAGCACTGTCGTCTATTGAAGTAACACTGTCAGGGATTATTATGCTTGTAAGACTTGTGCAGCCACTGAAAGCGGCACCTCCTATCGAAGTAACACTGTCTGGAATTGTTATGCTTGTAAGACTGCTACAACTGTCGAAAGCCAAATCCCCTATAGAAGTAACACTGTGAGGGATTGTTATGTTTGTAAGACTGCTGCAACCTCCGAAAGCCAATTCTCCTATTGAAGTAACACTGTTCGGTATTATTATGCTTGTAAGACTGCTGCAACCACTGAAAGCATTGTCGCCTATTGAAGTAACACTGTCAGGGATTGTTATAGTTATAATTTTATTACACCATTTAAATGTGTCCTTACCAATATTCGTAACAACACGGTCTTCTATTTTGGGAGGAATATTTACTTCGGTAAAATTCCCTACGTATTTTGTTATTGTTACTGTATTGTCATTATTGTATTCATACTTAAAATCATCAACAGGCGTATATTCTATCTTTGTATCGTCTGTTACACTTATTTTTGACTTCTCTGTATTTTCTTTTATTTCAGATTTCTGTATATTTTCCGGCACTTCCGATATCTCTAATTCACTTTCGTCCGATTCATCGTCTATACTTTCAAAGCCGCCGGCAATAAAATATTTATCATCTGATGTAAGCCCTATTGTATATCCGTTACCGGCGGATATATCAATTATATTATTCCATTCGCTTGTTTCACACTGACCTCTGCCGTTATCGCCAATTGCAACGACAGTTCCGTCCGCACGAAGTCCTGCTATGTGTCCTTCTCCGGAATACAGCTTTGTAATATTGCTCCAGCTATCCTTGTCATAATCTATCTCATTTCCGGCAGTATTGATTATTTCGGTCGTACCGTCACTCCTTAGTATCATGCCGAAGTATTTACATCCGCATACCTGTGGTGTGATACTAAAATATTTTTTCTTGATACATTTCTTATCCGCTTCTGTCAGTCTGCATATTGTCTTTATTGTTTCTTTCACTCTAATCAACCTTTCCGATAAAAAATTAACAATAGTTTTTTATATAATCAAAAATTATAATTATATATAAAATTTTTTATAACTTAATTAGTAAAAAAAACAAAAGTAATGATTTTTACAAGAATGTTCATTAGGAATATACCTCATTAATTATAACAATCCCTTCGCCTTTGTATTCTCGACAACAAAGTAAATACCTACAATCCGTCATATGGCACATCAATAAATAAACATATAAATATGTTTCAAATTTTGAATCGGCCAAAATATTCACTATACCAAAATATCAGATTTCACTTTAATTTTAAAAATCATTTCTGAATTTAGGTCTTGTTTAAAAAATAAAAGTTGCACAAAAAATAGAAATAGAGTAAAATATGAGCATGAGTAGATATAAAATAACAACTGAACAATGGAATTGAATAGAGAAGCTTTTACCTTAGCCACACACAGACAAAGAACGACCGGTCAAAGACAACTGCACCATGTTGAACGAAATGATGTGGATTGCCCGAAGTGGAGCACAATGGAGAAAACTCCCGGAAAAGCATGGACCTTGGCAAACTGTGTATTCAAAATTTCGCAAATAAAAAAACGAATGAATATCAGAGTTAATATTAAGGCACTTTCAAAAGACGCTGATATGGAAAACCTAAGTATAGATTCCACATCAAGCAGAGTGCTAACGGGGGAAAAAACTCCAAAAACAAAGCCGTAGGTATGTTCCGAGGTGGAAGAACCACAAAAATTTATGCTATTGTAGATGGACTGGGAAATCCGGTAGAATTTCTGCTTAGTTGCAGAAACGAACATGATTCAAAACACGATGTTAATTTATTAAGCAAAGTTGACATCCCTGAGAACAATGTTCTGGAAGATAAAGCTTACGGTGCAAAATCTATTCGTTCATACATTACTGAACAAGGTACTGTTTATACTATTCCACCAAAATCAACAGATTCAGAGCAATGGTATTGCGATTGGTGGGTTTACAAGGAGCGTCACCTTGTTGAATGCTTTTTTCAAAAAACAAAATGATTTCGTTGAATTGCAACTCGTTATGATAAGCTCAACTCTTCTTTTCCAGGTTTCATTTACCTCGCTTCTATGTCTATTTTGTTAATGTAGCACAACTTTCTACCTTTTTCAAACAAGCATAGTCTAATCAACAGCATGTTGCATTTAATTTAAATCTATTTATAGATTTCGAACCGGATGGTAATTATAAATCAACAAAAATTCGTTGCATTTAGTTTCGAAAAATATTTTTACAAGCAATGGTTCCTTAAGTGTCTTTTTTCTAAATTTTTATACCAACCAAATCATCATTCGTTTACCCTGAAAAATTTTACGACCACCTGCCCCGATTTGTTATATGATGATAGTACAGGAAATCTTATATTTTGAACCCTGCCTGCTGCAGAATATCCACATCCTTAATTGAGAAACGGTAGGCTTGCCGTTTCTGTACAGAACTCGCAAAGATGTTTCATCAGAATGAATAATTCGATTTTGAAAGCAGTTATTTCACGCATCCTGCACTATAAGTCTGTCAAACCAATGATAGAACTGTTGTTCACTCGGTCAGCAAGCGTATTGCTGCCAATATCGGAACAAATCTTGAGTATTTTGACTGTCTTGTGAGAAGCATATCTGGCTGATATCTCTGCTACATAACATAATGTTGCCGCAGTTGGTGTTTCCATGCTTACCTTTATAACGGACATTGGAGCAGCAACCTTGAAGATATTTGTCTGTTCATCGTTAGAGCAATGTTCATACTTGTAGACCTTGCTATAGATATCTGCAACATCCATCTGTGCCAAAATGATATTCAGCTTGCTACTAACAAATTCTTCTCCGATACAGGTAAGTTTGCCGACGCAGATCTCACAGACCAGTTCGTCCATATTGCAGATATGCTATATACTCTGTTTCAACACAAAGCTTTATAATATTACTCCACTCGTTAATTTAACTTTTCCGGATATAGAAAACTCATTTCAGGTAAAATTTCAATAATAAAAGTAACAAAATCTCAACTGCTACAATTACAGGTATGCCAACCATAAACTTCGGATGTTTTGTTTTGTGTCGGAAAGCAAGCATTGTTATATACATACCTATTCCACCACCTATGACTGTGAGAAAGATCAGTTCCTTTTCAGGAATTCTTTTTCCTCGTTTTTTTGATGCCTTTTTGTCATATATTGTAATTACTATTGAAATGATATTAATACAAAACAAATATATTATTATTATCCATTCCATCCAATCCATAATTATTCTCCTATTTTTACACATTGTATAATTTATGCTTATAATTCTAAAATTTTGGAATTATAAATATCATCTGTCTATATTATATATTTAAGGAAACACTGAATAAAACAGAGTACTCCGAGTCTAAATCAATATCGCATCAAATTATTTCACTAATCTGATAAAAATAGCATATATACGCTATTCGTGAGTGTTCTTACCCCCCAAGAAGGTACACTTACCCCACGGCTTGAACAGAATGCTTTTTTTACATACGCATACATCATCAGATTTGTACAGGCAAACATTACATTCAGCTTGTTAAGATTTTTAACGATACCACGATAACGAACTTTCGTAAATTTGAAACGAACCTTTATGTAATTAAATGCGTGTTCCACTTTATAGCGTACAAAAGATTTTCGATGGGCAATTTCTTTTTCCTGGTTGATAGTATTATCCGAAACATCCCTTCATCTTTTATGTATAGTATTCATAGCAAACAGGATCCTTTCCGGTTTATGTTTATTTTACATATCGTAACTGTAACACAGATTCTTCCCATTCGTTACCTTTTTTTGCTTACTGTAACATATCTATTGTAAACCTACAATGATTGATTTACTATCTCGTCAACATTCAATCCTAAATTCTTTAAACAATCATTTTAAGATATCTTTTTTGTAATATCTAAAATATTAATATTACTTTGCTTTAACAAAGAATCCCACGTCATCGTTTTTGCAGACTGTCTTAATTGCTTAATGTTTGATATAAGATCCTCTTTGTAATATTCAATATCAACTTCTAAGGGCTCAAGCACTTTTAAATAATCATGTACTTTCATACTAATACCACACATTTCTAAAGCTACCTCTAACACATCAGTTGATATTTTCACAGGTTTATTTTCTCTATCCAAAGCCGATTCGACAGAACGAAACTTTTTTTCAATAAAATTATATCTATTAAAAAATGCCAAACTCATCTGAGCATAAGCAATAACCATATCCCTATAACAATCGGCTGCTTTCCTGAGATATTCCAGTTCTTGTATGCTATGTTTTTTGTGAGAAAAATGTTTTACCTGCTTTTTTCTCAAAGTTTCTAATTTTCTTCAGCCTTTCTGCGAGATCACTCATATTTCTCCTCCGGTTCTTATATAGTTCACCTTAGTATGTTTTACTTTGGCTTATGATTGATTTACTGTCTCGTCAAAATCCACCCCTACATACTTTAAAATATCATTCCAAGGTTGATTTTTTGCATCTTCTTTGATTCTTTCAGGATCAGGTCTTTCTCCGGCAAATCCCTGCATATCACTGTCCATGCCATCCGGAATGTTATTCAAAATCAATTGATGCGGCTGATTTTCCGCAAACTTTTTATCCATCATTTCATTCACTGCTGTCAATAATGCGACAGAATCCCCGGCTCCCGAATTTACAACAGGAACACCAACGTTCTTCATCGGACGTAAAAGCATGGTTTTGACCAATTTTTTCACAACATTTTCATCGGTTGTTTTAATACCTGAAAGTGCATCAACAAGATCCTTTATCTCCATATAATTCAGATTTGCCGATTCATTTATTAAAACATCAATGATTTTCTCGTCTAACGAATATACCTTAAATTTACAATAATTTGATATAAACAACTTTCTCTCGCTTTCATCGGGAAGATCCATCTTATGCAGAATCAGTTCTTCACGCAAAAAATGCGGTATCTTTGACAGATCATCTGTCAAGATAAATACAAACATTCTTGGATATTCCTTCGATCCCTCAAAGTAAGCCAAACGCATAATATTATAATTATACGCTACCCATTTACATATCAATTCACAGTATTCGCTTTTTTGAATATCATCTAACATTACAACAATAAATTTATTGTTGAACACATCTCCGAATTCATCTAATATCCCATTAATCAAACTTTCAATATGTAAATGTATAATATCATAGCAATAATCCTCATCTTTAAGCTCCGAGCGATATTTAGTGTCTGCATCGACAATTTGCTCGTTAAAATTAAAATCGCTACCTGTTAAGTATAAAAAACCAACATTATCCGGGTTATTTACTATGTTTATAAATTCACTGATAGCCACCGCAGCCGCAGAATGTTTGCCACAGCCCTCCGGACCAGCGAAAACCATTCCGCCACAGGATATAGATATTTGAGAAACAATTTTTTTCACGATACTGTTCCAAAGAAATCCGTCCCCAAAAAGGAATTTCGCCTTATCCATAAGCTTTTTACGCTCAAGTTCTGATTTTTTTAAAATAAACTTCACATTTTCATTCAGTATATCTTTATACACTTTTGTATCCAAAATATCACCGCTTTTTTGTTAAAATACTTCCCCTGCTGCATTGCGAAACAACAGGGGTATTGATATACGATACCTGTATATAATAATAGTTTTATTTTCCGGTCAAAAAACAATATTATTTTTCAGATATGATATATAGGCATATTTATTGTTTTGCCTCAAACGCCCTCAAAGATGCAAGAATGTCGTCCTTTTTCTCAGGCGGATTCTTTTCAAGAATTCTGTCAAAAAGTTCTTTAGTCAGTCTGACCTTACCTGTTGACAATGCTTCATCTACTCTTTTCACCGATTCCTCAAGAATAAAAACACCATTTTCATCTCTTATGCCGAATTGTGATTTTGCAGTATCAAACAGTTCGGTTTTCATAGCTATGGCAATCTTATCAAGATCACGTACACTGTAATTATCCGTAAGATCAGCCATATAACTATAGCTGACACCTTCTTCCAACACAATAGCTCTCAAGTTATTTTCAAAGTACTTCTCTCTCATCTCTTCTGACGGCAAAGGAATAAGGAAAAACGACAAAATTCTGGACAACATCGCACCGTCTATTTTGTCAGGGTAGTTTGTAGCAGCCATAAATATAACCATTTTATTGGAAGATTTCAAATCGTTGAATGCCTGAATAAACTCATTAGTAAGCCTTTTTTCATGTCCTTCTGTTGTTTTGCTATCTCTTTGAACACAGACGTTATCAAATTCATCAAAAAACAACAAACTCGGGGCACAGTCGATAGCTTCCTGAAAAGCCGCCTTCAAAGCCTTTTCTCCGCTGCCCACATATTTTCCGTGCAGATCCGTTCCGTCAAGCTTAAGAAACTTGAATCCCCTGTCCATAAGTTCCTTCGCCAGGCCTTCCACAAAATATGTCTTACCCGTACCGAAAGGTCCGTAGAACATATAGGATTTCAAGGTTGGCATTTTATATTTCTTCTCAAGCTTTTCCCAACCTATACTATCCAATATTACCTTTCGTACTTCTTCTTTGAGATCATCCATTCCCACTACTTCATCCAGACCGTGATCAGGCTTTTCCTGATGCCATCCCTTTATCATCTCAAGCGGTACTTCCTTGGATGCATTTCTTGAGGTAAAACCGCCGGTATCCTCTTCCGGCCGTTCCGCCCTTTCGGTGTACTGGATTTCTTCTTCCGTTCGTTTCGTCTCTTTCGGTCCTGTGTCAGATTTTTCAGCCGAAGTCTTTTTTTCCTCATCCAGCACCAATCGTGACTGATCTGCCTTTTTTTCAAAATACTCTGACTTCATCATCCAGACTTTTTGTAAATCGGGATATCCGCGGCACATATCGGAAACTTCTCTGCAGCATTCTGCGGCTTTAAGCAGATAATTCCATTCTTTTTCAGTATGCCTTTTATTCAAACGAAATTCATCATTGGCCTTGATTTCCCACCGCCTGATTTCAACAGTCTTATCTTCAAATCTACTCAACAAAAACACCTCCATTTATATTTCAGGCGGAGCACTATTAAATGCCATATTCTTATCCATATCAATTTTAGCACGTCTTTCAGACACATCATCCTCTGAAACAGTCTGCGGTACGGCAGGGGACTCGGGTGCATCATATTCTTCCGCAGTTTTACCGGATACCTTCCTGACCTCCTGCTGCTTTTTCTTATTCTGACGGTATTTTTTCATACAGTCTTCAATACGACCTGTGGTAATCAAATCATCCTTAATTTCCCTGTATATTGCCACTCTTGAAGCCTGTACTTCATCTTCTTCCATCTGTTTTTTAAAGTCATCACGCTCGGGATGTCGGAAAAGAGTTCTCTGATTTGCCTTAGGGCTGCCGCCATACAATCTTTTCGTTGCCATATTTATCATTTCAAATGCACTGTTTATCGCATCATAGCTCTCAACGGACTGCAATGCAAATGCAGCATCATCCACAGAAAGATAACCTATCGTTGCGTTTTCAAGTTCCATTTCCTGAAGACTTACATCCCTTGCCTCTGAATTGCCCAAACGAATATTTCTTGCAACATCAGAGATAATTACCGAAAGCGATTGTCTGCAGACTTCAAGCTCTCCTGCACATTTGACAATTTCAAAGGAATATTTATTTTTCCACTCCATAAATTTATTTGCCTTCCTATAACTGCGATCCTTCGTCATTTTTTGGATAAAATTTTGTATTTCGGATAACTTATTCTTTACATCACTCATAGCCATAATTCATAACCTCCTGACTATTAATTCAGATTTTCTTCAGTTTCATCTTCGGTTTCTGTGTTCTCATTCCGATTTTCTTCTTTCTGTTCCTCTTCTACCTTGAGACCCAGCTTCTCCCGAAGTTCTCTTGTTGGCATTTTATCCAATTCGCTTTCACTCATAGAATTGACAGCCTCAACCATCTTACTTATCTGATCCTGCACCATCTGATTCTCCATCTTTGCCGCCTGAGAATGAGCCATTTGATTGACTCTTCCTTCAACATCAGAAATCAGCTGCAAAAATTCAGCATACTCATTTTCAACTTTAGTTGCCTCCCTAAACATACTATCCACAGTATCCTTAAATTTCTGAAAACTGTAGGGATCCTTCGGAATAGGCATATCTTCAACACTTATGCGTTGCGTTTCCACCTGCTGAGCATACTGAACCTGTTTACGCTTCTGCATTTTGTTCATCGTCAAATCGAACTGTATCATTGTGTCACGAATTTTCACATCGACCAAATCATCAAACAATCTTCTCAGAGCCGGGTCGGTGAGTGTTTCTCCTACCGGTTTATCCCTGACCATATTTAATCTCTTTATTAAGTTATCGTCATTTTTTATCCGATCATTATATTCGCTTTTCCTTCTTTCCAAATCAGCGAGTTTGGTTTCAAGCTGCTTCGTACTTTTCTCATAAGAATCCATGGATGCATCCAAGGATATACAAGTTTCGATTAATTGAATCCACTTACCCATATATACCGTACAATCGTCAAGATAATTCTGACGCCATTCATCTCTAATATCAGCCAGTTGGTTTCTGATTTGGACAACTCCGATATGCAGAGCGGATCTTGCCGCAAATGCAGCGTTCTTATGACCGTTGCTTATGGCGTTTTTATATTCCAGTGCAATTTCATACAGCCTCGTATCAAATTCCTTCAGTTTTAGACCGGAATTTTTCGTATTACTGATGATTTTTTCCATCACTTCGTTTCTGGTTTGCTCCAGATCTCCAACATTTTGTGTTGAAATTGTTTTGTGTTCCAACAACTCCGGATCGAGGTTGCTGTTGCTGAAATCAATTTCACTCAATACATCCAGTATTTTTTTCTCATTTGCCGCATTGCTATTGCTGATATTTCTTTTTGCAGCTAATTTCCTCTGTTTCTTTTTAGATTTAATACCATCAAAAAACTCATTCAGTTTATTGGTTTTTGATGGTGTCATAGAATCTCCGGATAATCTTGATTTTTTTAATCCCATTTTCAGTAATCTCCTTCCAAAAATAAATTAACTTTTCAAATTCAACCGGTTGTTCATAATATCAACCGGAAATTTGCCCCATTTCCTCACTGAGCTGTTCCATTGTTTCCAACATATGTGTATATTCCTGCTCGGATTTTCTGGATTTATCCAGCACATCCCTATAGACCATTTCCATATTCTCCATAAGATCCACCACCGGACTCGGTTTGCTAAATTTCAGCGTAGCTCGAAGTTGTTGCAAGATAGCAGATTTCTCGTGGTATTTTGTCTCTTCCGATTTCAACAGGAAAGTTTCATAGTCAATGTTGAACCGTTGTATGCTCAGGCTGACAATTTTCTCAAAAAGATCATGCAGTTCTCTTGACCACATACCAGAGGTCTGGTTATATGTCTGGTCCTTGAATGTAATCAACGCCTTCTGCAAGTTCTCATCTGTTTTGATGTTTTTTGAAACATCAGCCAATGTTTGCTCATACTGATCTTGTTTCTCATCCAATGCATTCTTACATTTCGCTATAATATCCCGGATTTCATCAACCTGACTGCAAACATAAGTATATAAAACATAACAGTTCAGATACTTGTCGCAGTTCTCCATATATCGATCAAAGTTTTTTGGGAACACTTTTTGTATCTTGAACAGTTCGCTGCGTATTTTGCGTGAATTCATCATACCCGCCCTTGCTGCTATTGCTGCAAGTTCGGAGCCGCTTTGTACTGCTATGTCAAATAGATATGCCAACTCCATCATATGATGATTAATCTTTTGTACATTCGGATCAATATCCGGTATCTCACTATCTTTCAGGTTATTTGTAAGCCACTCTATAGACTCCTTAAGTTCTCTTTTTTCAATATATTCCCGGGAAAGTGAGCTTTCTTCCCAATTAATTTCATCGAGTATTTCTACAATATCTTCACAGGTTGTATAATCACTGAGTATATCCGGCTTATCTTCGTTATCCTGTAAGCCTTCATTCATATTCTGCGCACTGTCATTAGTATTGTTACACCAAGTGATCGATGAATTTTTTCTTTTCTGTCTATTTCCAGCCACTGCTTCCAACCTCCTTTCTGCACTGAACATACTATTCCGACAAAAAATACTCTTTGCAGGTCATATGTACCATTGTTTTATTATGTAAAGACCATCCATTCACCTTTAACTCTTCCTGAACTTCCTAGTGTCAACTTTCCACATTCCTTGATTTTTTTTCTAATTTTATCCTCATCCCATTCCCGTGCCCATACACACTCATCAAGTTTCAGTTTCTTAACCTCTTCTCTGATTTCCTGACGCTTACCGTCATCGTCATCCCAGTTATTCTCAAATACATTAAGAATAACTTTCATATATCCTTTCAAAAGATCCGCACGGCTTTGCAATTGTTCGTTATTACTTTCATAAATCCAACTCATACATTTACCTATACAAAGCAAATAACGGAAATATATCTCCGGTTCACGCTGATGGTTGTTAAGCTGACTTAGCAAATCATCAAGTGTCTTTTTACATTCTGTATTTTCTTGACAGTTGACGGTAGTATAGACAAGCTGATAAATTTCTTCATAAGCTTCCAACACAATCTTCCGCAAATTCTCCGGTATAGATGACATGGCAATATTTTTATTATACCGATCCAAATCCAGATAATAAGACATTATAGTACTCGTTGTCGGTTGTTTCATATAGATACGTTTCCTACCATAGCTGATATTCTTACGCTCCATATATTGCTTTAATGCCTTTCTGACGTCACGTTCATCTTTGACGTCACCTTCATAGGTGCTAAGTATCTCACACACACGTTGTTCAAGTGTATTCCACACCTCTTTAGTAGCCAGCCGTTGTTCAATATCTCTATACCTAACACCTGCCGGGTCGAAAGATCTATCTTCTTCGTCGAAAAATCTATCTTCTTCACTCCACCGAAGACATCTGTTGTTGAGATACTCGGTCAAATAGGCTGCCATACATTTCAACGTGTTGGAATCAACCTCTCTTTCAGGATGGCTCATAAGTGAATAATACAACATCCATTTCATTCTATCTGTTGTAAATTCATTCAGGAACAGGCATACATCCTTGCACCTATTGCACAGGGTAAGATAAATATCCTTGTTTTCCGCTTGGCTTTCTCGCAGATTTTTTATTACAAACTTGGCATCAAGATTATCAAAAGCCTGACTTCCAAGCAGAAGTTCTTTAGTTTTATCCACCGATGGCGGCAGCAGCAGAATCAGTGTATTATTTTTGAGTCTGTTTTTATTCTCATCGGTCAACTTCCTGTCTTCAAATAAGATTTTGAAAGAATCCTGATCTAACACGAAAGCTTGTCTTTTCTTTTCATCCTTTTGATCCAATTGTTCCATGATCCAGTCAAAAGCTTTTTTTGCTCCCCAAAAATTTTTTAATTTGGCTATTTCAAGGTCATTGACGCTGTCCTTATAATGCCGTACCTTCGCCGTTTTCTCCTTCATTTTTACTGTAACAAACCATACAGCATCATGATTCTGACGAAGTGACAGCCATAAATACTGATTAAGCTCAAGACGCAGCAAGCTACTTGTGTAATAATAATCTTTTTCATCTGCAAATACAATTTGCAGCCAATTATCACAGGAAAATTCCGGTAAGTTATATTCATAACTATGCCCCACAATACTCAGCTCCCATTAAATATATACACCTTTTCAGATTGTGTCAGATTATTGGAATCATCCTTCACAACCATTCGCATACAAAAATCAATATCAATAGCTATACCCACCTGTATGTAATCCGCATTCTTCATATTATTTGTTTTTAAATTCAATAAATATGTTTTGTCATCCAGCTGCACATACACTTCCGCATCCAGAACATCCAAGGTGCTGACTGTTTCCAGATGATCATCAAGCCAATGCACTTTATCATCTGTTGTGACAGTGTCAAAAAGCACTACTGATTCACCCTTGTCGACTAACTTTGTACCGTCAAGCTCATATTGAAAGATTTTCATACCGATTTGCAGTCTATTTGCCAGTCCCTGTTTTTTCTGTAAAATAATCGGTTGCAGTTCTTTAAGTCCTTTCTCATAATCTCCAAGAATATTTATTTCCTGAAATTTACATACCGGACATTTCGGAAGCTGATCCCCGTCATATTGATACCCACACACCATACATTTTTTAATACTGCTCATAATTATTCCTCCTCTAATTTTATCCAATCAGACAGTTCCTTCGATGCTCCAGCAAGACATTTTCGTATTTCTGTAAAAACACCATTCAAATCATTCAATGCACGATTATATACGTTCACTCGCTGCTGTTTAGGAATAGTATACTCTGTATACTCTTTTTCCGAAATTTTTGAAATATACTCCAGCATTTTTGACAAGTTATTATTAAGCGGTTGGAGAAAATTAAGTCTCTCTTCGATTTCGTTCAGCTTATTTGAGAAATTATCTCCCAGAAGTTCTTCAATCTCACTGCACTTAAGTTTCAGCTCATCTTTTTTAGCAGTGAAAGATTGGTTCTGCTTATCTAACTCATCTTTCTTAGACTTAAATCCATTATATTCTTCAGTTAGTTCTTTAATTGATTTTTCAAGACACTTTATCTCATCTTTTCTAGCTTCAATATCTTCTTTTAATTTGTTGATTTTATCATTAAGCTGCTGTATTGCACCTTCACGCTGTTCCTTATCATTTTTCTCTTCAAGCTCGCAGATTTGTGCCTGCTTTTCTTTAATTTCATCATCATATTCGGATATACGGCTGATTTTTTCCCCATACTCTTTTCTGATATTTGTCAGCTTTTCAAGTTCGTCGGTTACTTTTTTGTTAAATGAAGACATTTCCCGCATAAGATCCACATTAAGCTGCTCTATCAGCTTGCATAGTTCCGCTACCTTTTCCCAGACGGTTTTCTCGTGAGAATCCGTAATTGATCTACAGCTTTCAAGAAACTTATTTGCCTCAGGTATCAATTTCTTTTCCAACTGTTCGTTTCGTGCTGTCAGACTTGCAATATTATCATTAATCGTCTCATTCTCATGATATAACTTATCATACTCCTGTTTAACTCGGGAAAGATTAGTATTTTTTCGGTTAATATCACCCCGAAGATCTTCATTTTTAACTGCAAGCCGGCTAACCTCATTATTCAACTTATCCAACTTCTCCTGCAGGTCGTTGTTTGTATTTTGAGCAGTCTGCAATTCCTCATTTTCATTTTTTATCTTTTCGTTTACTTTTCTGTTATTGTCGAGCAATATTTTAAGAGTGCCGTAATAAAACCGGTTATATTCGTCATTCAGCCTTTGGTAATCTTCTTCCAGTTTACTTTCTGCCTTTTGCATATGTTCTGTCTTTCTGCTGTCAAGCCCCTGGAATATTTCTTCCAATTCCGACATATCTCCGTCAAGACCACTGATAATTTTGTTGATACGATCTGAAGTTTCGAGAATATTCTTCTTTGCATTTTTCAATTCCTCAGCCTTGACCTCACTGCAATGAACTTTATTATCAAGTATTCCTATCTCTTCTTGCAATTTCTGAATTTTTTGGCACATGGATACAGCTTCCGTATGCTTTTTGCTGCATTGCTCCGACAGACTTCCTTGGGTTTCATTAAGTATTTGTATATAGTCCCCAACTCTGCAACAAAAATCTTCTTCTGAGTTTTGCAGGGAATCTATCGCCGCCTGGAGTGAATCTTCATTTTTCCTGAGTGCTTCCAACTCCATAACAAGCATATCCTTTAGCTCTGATTTCTTTTTGATAGAGATATGCAGTTGTCCTATTTCTTTTCCAATCGATTCTACATGGGCAAGCAGATCACTATATGTTTCAGATAGTTCACTCATAGTAAACCTTAGGATAACCGAATAACCCTCTATTCTGTTCGTATATTCATCTGTCGAGCAATTCAGCAACTCCACCAGATCCTTGACCGTTTCTACGCTCTTTTCCAGCTGACTCTTATCCTTTTCCAACTGCTCTGCTTGATCCTGTAGAGTCTTCTGTGTCTCCCGAAGTCCCAAAATATCCTGTGCGAGTTTTTCCACATCAGCTATCTTGGTTCTGTTTTCTTGTGAAAGATGGTCTTTTTCCTCCTCGAAAGCTTTTTTACAACCTTCAATTACGTCTCCATATACTGCCAATTCACCATTCAAAGCTTTGAAGGCATCATTAAGTGCGCGAATGTTTTTCTCGAGCCCTTCTTTTTCGCGTTCCTTTTTACTTACATCGGTTTTAAGCTCATTCAAAGTATTATTTGTGTTTTCTGATGCCGCTTTCAGTTTATCAAGCTGCTGCTGTAAGCTATCCTCTTGACGTTTAGCATCATTACACTTTTCCCGGCAATCTTTAATGTTATTAGTGAGTTCGTCAATATTTTTTGTTTTTCTGTTTAACTCACTCTCCAGTTTTTCAAGTAACTTCTTTGTTGTTTCTAAATCAAAACCATCCGCATTTGAGATAGCCTGTTTTGTTTTTTTGATCTTCTCATCCAGTTCATCATACTTTTTCTTCTGTTTATTTAATTCACTCAGCTTCTGTTCAAGCTCCTGCTTTTGTTTTTCCATATCAGCAACAGACCTACATTTATCTTTGTACTGCTCTGTCTGTTTCTTCATCTTTCCGATATCAAGATTGAGCTCATCCAATCTCTTGTTAGGATTATTTTGGCATTTTTGTACGACATTCATAATCCGACCAAGAACATAGCACTGGTTAGTCAGTAAATCGCCGAATAAATCTTCATCCCCCACCGACCATTCCTCAATAGACCCGCAATTATCTTCGATATCAAGCATCACACATTTGACAAAATACAAAAAGTCACATATTGTATATTCACTGCTTTTATGGAGATTGTTGGCTCTTTCAAATCGTTTAAAATTAATCATACTACTTCCTCACCGTCCGTAAGCTGAACAGACATCTGCAAATCGAACATTTCTTCGTAATTCGATAATTTATATTCAAGTCCTCTGTCGTTCTTTCCAGCGTCCTTTGGAACAACGTGCATTGTGATAATATAGTTTTCGTCAATAGAAAAACCAATTCGCCATACTCCTTGTGCCGGAAGGTTTTTCAATTTTTCAAGATATTCCGCCTTAAGAGACATAGGACGTCCTTTTTTCAAATCCGGAGAATCACCCACAATAAACTGACTTATGTTACTTCGTAATCCTAAGAATTCCGCAGGAGGATTCTGTGATTCATCCTTTATATCCGGTCCTTTCCAGCGTATATAACATATCTCATCCTCCACGATTTCTTGGTGGAATTTTATTGCGTAATGAAGACGTCTATGTCTTTGCTGATCTATGGTCTGCAAGCCAAGAGAATACGGTGCCGTCCTTCTCAATTTTACCTTTCCGGCAGCCAGCAGAGCCGCACCGAATGATATAGCCTTTTCATTTTCGTTATCAGTCAGCCCTTCTGTTCTCGGATCGTTCATTTCATCAAATTTAAAAATGGACTCTATCTGCTTCCTCACAAAATAGAAAGAACCGAACCCACCTACCAATGCGATCTTAAAATCGTTATCCATGCCCGACTCTATTGAACGGGGATCCTTCTTAATAAACCTCTTCGCAGTATCGCACATATTAACAATTACATCATTCAATTCCGTTGCTATGACTTGTTTGTATGTTTCAAAAAGCCGTGCAAAGGTAACGACATATTTATCCCTGCCGTATTTGAACTGCATAAATATATTATTTCGATTACTTTCATCGGTATATCCCTGATTCATCACTTTTTTCATATCTTCAAAATTGTTGAATCTTGAAAAGAAATCCCTGATTGATTTACCGTTCTTCGGACTTTTTAAGGCATTTTCCACATCAACGATGGTTTCTTTAAAATCAGAGGATAAAATATCTATATCATTTACACCGTGAGCATTAAGTACATTTTGTACCAATCGTTGCATATATGCCATCCCCGCCTGACCGGATTCGGTCTGACCATAGCAGTTTTCATGGTTTTCACCTGCTCCGTCACTGCATAGATTTTTTATCTCAACTGAACCACTGTTGTCGGATCTGACCTCTGATAACGTAACATCCAAAGTTCCGCCGCCAAAATCTATTAAAAACAAATACCCGTTAAATTTCTTGTGTGTGTTTTTTTCGTATTTATATGCAAAATAGGCACTTGCAGCCTCAGGCTCCATAACAATATTGACATTCTCAATCCCAAGATCATCCTTCAAAATTTCTCTAAGGGCATAACAGCCATCCATTTTTTTAATACTTCTTGACCACAATTCCGGGACACATATATATATCTGCTCAAACCCTTCGCGGATTTCCGGTAGCTGTCCTGCACTGCTCGTTTCGGAAAGCACACCGTCCAGCATCTCCCTGAGATATAGCTGCGTGATATATCTTGGGCTGTAGCTTCCGACATAGCCGTTTTTTTGCAAAGTCTGTATCCCCACAGAATCGCTTTTTTGCTCTACAAGCATCATTTTAAACCCGGAGAAATGGCGGTAAGCATTATCCGTCAGCTTTCGCTTTGCATTATTTCCATACAACACTTCTCCGTCACTGTCAATGCTCAGATAAGACGGTGTAACGGCTGTCGAACCATCCGGCTGCAATTCTTTGATATCATCAGATATCTCGTCATACGTAGAAATTAATGAATAGGTACTGCCAAAATCTATTCCTATTTTCATTTTCAAATCCCTCCCGATATATCATTGTATAATTCCCAAAAGGGTTTATCATGCATAATAACAGGATTATTATTAGATATTTTAACAACGCTCTCATGCTTTCTTAGTTCTTTTACAATCCGGAACAAATCCTCAGACCCCATGCCTTTTTGCGTCTGATTCAGCACTGCTTCAATATTTTTCCTATTCAGGTCATTAACATTATGTATTACCCATGTATTAATATATTTTGAATAATCATCATCGCTGCCGCAAAAATGAGCAAGACTCTGGGTAGACAGGATAGTTCCCACTCCGAATTCCCTACCTTCCTTCATAATCTTACGCAGGGATGCAAAACCCATTTTCATAAAGTTATCCGCCTCATCAACCAAAATAATAGTCTTAATCTGACGATATTTTCCATTGGTTTTGCTTGAACCGAATGTTTGCATCTGGGCATAGAACTGATCAAGAGTTATTGCAACAACAAGGCTCTGTATATCCTCGTCATAATCAGAAATATCTATAACAACTACACCCTTGAGCAATTCGGAAAGTGAAACTGCCTTGAGAGGATCCGGTGCAAAGATAGAAAAGCCCTTGAGCTTTTTCATTACTACTGCCAACTTATCGTTATCATTAAACGCACTGCTTTTTTCATATTGGCGATAAACCATATCAAATGTCGGAGTCGGTCTTTTCCAGCTTAATTCGTTGTCAACATATATTTTCTGTTCTTCGTAGGCAGACATCATACAATCAAACAGTGTATTTTCTTGCTTGGGTCCCAAATTATATACTTTTGAAAGTGTATCCTTAAATGTATTAGCTGTATGCATTGGCAACAATGCTTTGTTATGTTTTTTCAGATTAAGTGAGAGGGGATTAAACGGCATCTTATACGGTTTTATAATTCTTGCGTGGGTCGCACGAACAAAATCATTTTTGGTTTCGTTGTAATCACCCTTATAATCGAATATAAGCACTCCTACAGGAGAACCGTCATAATTATCGGATGAATTATGATAAAATTGTGTTATAAGTGATTTTGTAAACTGCGTTTTTCCCGTACCCATTGTACCTATGATACCCATATTATTGTTCATAACACAATCTGTATCATTCGGAAATAAATATACGTTTTCGTTTGTATCCATATCTCTGCCAAGCAATATACTCATTCTCTTTGGCGTAAAGTCCACCTCGGAAGACTGCTCTTTCTCCAGCATATTTTGTTCTTCGGAATTTTCATCAGCACATTCAATATTTTGTGTATAATCAATTTCCGGGGAGTCGTTACTTTTGAAATCATCCGAAACGGTTTCATGGTAGGGTAGCATATCGGAAATTGCGGATATTTTTTCATCAATATCGGCATCTATCGGTTTTTCGCTCTGAAATTCCGCATCAACAGCAGCAGCCGGTATGTATATAGGCAAAAGATTTTCCCTTTGTATATATTCATAAGCCGCACGGCAGTGACAGCAGAAATCTTTTTTGCAGTTTCTCTCTGAACCATCACAAGAAAAAGAAACAATTCCGTCGTTTACCAGTACGAAAGAAACGTGTGTGACATAATTAAATCTATCAATTATTTTTATTTTAATAATGCTCTGAGTATCGGGAAGGTAATAACCCGCATCATCGTACTTAATTTTAAATTGATTATTTCTACAGATACTTTCTGACTCTTCACTGACGGTCTTGTCGTAGTACATTTTAAAATCATAATTATTAATTGATTCCATATCAATCATCCTCTTTATTTTAATTCGTTATCATTCACAATCATAATTTTGATATATTTGAACAAAATAATACAGCTTTATTATATAACTTTTATATTAATTTGTCAATTAAGTATATTACCGATTTCAGGGCAAAAATATAAACGTCATTTTTCAAAGTAAACGCAACAGAGAAACGAAAACCTTTGCAATAAGTATGACGAATAACACAATTATGAAACAAACAAATTTTTTCTCCTCAATATTCCTTTTTCGTTTTGTATACGCTATCATAGACCCATAACGAGGTGAAGGGTCTATTGACCATAAAATTCCCCCGTCAGAGTTTACGGACTTTGACGGGGGGCTGTTCATTTTTTCGGAAAGGCGGTAATTTCACCTTATGGGATATCAATTATTTTTCTGTCTTTTTGCGGCGTTTAAATATTGTAATTGCCGCACCCGATACCATAGCCGCAAATGCTGCAAGCACAAACATTATTCCGTTGTCGCCTGTCTGCGGCACATCGGTATTTGTGTTGGTATCAGTGTTGGTATTGTTATCTGTTTGAGTATTGTCGGGTGTATTGTCGCTTGTCTGGTTATCCGTGGGATTTGCCGGCTTATTGTCGGGGTTACTGTCGGTTTTATCATCGGGGTCAGATGTAGGATACATCGGAATAGGATTTTTCAATTCAACAGTATATAGCGAAAGATGATCGGTTGTGAATACATAATATCCGTTTTCGTATGTTGCATTCATATCGGTTTTTGTAACGTCATTATGTACCAATTTTTCCATCATTAATTGTAATTTCTCAGTTGCATTCATATCGGTTTCTGTACCGTCATCCTGTATCCACATCACCTTACAGTCGTCCCTATCGCTTGGTATGGATATTTTTATTGTTCCGTCAGGCTGTACGGCAACATTTTCCGAATCCACAAGGGTTATATCATACATATCAACAACCGGACTTTCGCTGACAGGATAAGTAAGCGGTTTTACCACAAGCCTTGCACCCTCCGGTATTGCTCCACTTACGGTAACATTTGTGTACTTATCTGTAAGTGTAGTATTGTTGTCGCTCGGCTCCTCACTTGGTTCTTCACTTGGTTCTTCGCTTGGCTCTTCACTCGGCTCCACGCTCGGTTCTTCACTCGGCTCCTCGCTTGGTTCTTCACTCGGCTCTTCACTCGGCTCCTCGCTTGGCTCTTCACTCGGTTCTTCGCTCGGTTCCTCACTTGGCTCTTCGCTCGGTTCTTCGCTCGACTCCTCGCTTGGTTCTTCGCTCGGTTCTTCACTCGGCTCCTCGCTTGGTTCTTCACTCGGCTCTTCACTCGGCTCCTCGCTCGGCTCTTCACTCGGCTCCTCACTTGGCTCTTCACTCGGCTCCTCACTTGGCTCTTCACTCGGCTCCTCACTTGGCTCTTCACTCGGCTCCTCGCTTGGCTCTTCACTCGGCTCCTCGCTTGGCTCTTCACTCGGCTCCTCGCTTGGTTCTTCACTCGGTTCTTCGCTCGGCTCTTCACTTGGTTCCTCACTTGACTCTTCATCTATTGCCACAAAAATGAAACCATTTTCATTCGCATAGGTTTCCGCAGTTGAACCTTCCATACCATGTATTACCAAATCATCAAATTTTATTTCATTCACATCAGCGTATCCATATCCAAACGCTTGATACCCTATCTCTGCACCTGAATTAAGGATCATTACGTTTGTCAGTCCTGCGCAATCATAAAACGAACGATCACCTATTGATATTACACTGTTGGGTATTGTTACACTTGTCAGTCCTGTGCACCATTCAAACGCAGCCTGACCTATTGATGTAACACTGTCGGGTATCTCATAAGAACCTTTAAATCCCTCGGGGCAACGTATCAATTCTTCTTGTCCCTTATCCAAAAGTACTCCATTGTCACTGCTGTAATATTCATTATCCACACTTACATTGATACTTGTCAGTCCTGTGCAACCGTCAAACGCATCGGAGCTCATATCTGTAACACTGCCGGGTATCATTACGCTTGTCAGTCCTGTGCAATCTTGAAACGCACTTTCAATTATTGACGTAACACTGTCGGGGATTGTATAAGAACCTTTAAATCCAGCAGGGCAACATATAAGTTTTTTTTGCGACTTATTCAAAAGTACTCCGTTGTCACTGCTGTAATATTCATTATCCACACTTACATTGATACTTGTCAGTCCTGTGCAACCGGAAAACGCATATATATCTATCTCCGTAACACTGTTGGGTATGGTTACGCTTGTCAGTCCTGTGCAACCGGAAAACGCATACCCACCTATTAATTCAACACTGTCGGGGATTTCCACGCCTGTCAGTCCTGTGCAACCTCTAAACGCACTATCGTATATTGATGTGACACTGTTGGGTATCGTTATGTTTGTCAGTCCTGTACACCATTGAAACGTACAATAGTCTATTGATGTAACACTGTCGGGTATCGTTACACTTGTCAGTCCTGTGCAATCTTCAAATGCATACTCACCTATCACTGTAATACTATCAGGAATTTCCACGTTTGTCAGTCCTGTACAACCGGAAAACGCATACTCATCTATCCCTGTAATACTGTCGGGGATTGTATAAGAACCTTTAAATCCTGCAGGGCAACATACAAGGTCTTTTTGCGACTTATTCAAAAGTACTCCGTTGTCACTACTGTAATATTCATTATCCGCACTTACATTGATATTTGTCAGTCCTGCACAATTATAAAATGCACAAGCACTTATATACGTAACACTGGAGGGTATCGTTACGCTTGTCAGTCCTGTGCAATCTTCAAACGCACCCCACTCTATATACGTAACACTGGAGGGTAACGTTACGCTTGTCAGCCCTGTGCAATATGCAAACACACACCACTCTATATGCGTAACACTGTCGGGTATTGTTACGTCTGTCAGTCCTGTGCAACCGGAAAACGCATAACTACCTATCTCCGTAACACTGTTGGGTATAGTTACGCTTTTCAGTCCTGTGCGATCACGAAACGCAAGATCGCTTATTGATGTAACAGACTTGCCGTCAATTTCTGACGGAATAACAACATCTCCGCCATTTCCGACATAACCTGTAATTGTCACATCGCCGTCGTCCCATTTGTCTTCCCATACAAAACCGTCATCAGTTGTTCCTTCGCTTGCCGCTTCTGCCGTAATGTTGCTGTTAAACATTTGCGGCAAGGCAACGGCCATACCGCCGCCGACTAATAATGCTGCAAGGGATATACAACAAATCTTCCTTGCCAGTTTCTTAAAATCTGCCATTTTTCTTCCTCCGTTCACAATTTAATATTTTCTCAGCAAACATTTGTATTTCATGTACTACATATATTTTCTAAAAGTAAACATAAATACATAAATGTTTTTATTTTGGAAACAATTATATTATACAGTTTTCGATTGCAAAATGCAAGTGGTTTAAAATGTTTTTATTAAAAAAACTTTTCAAGGAGATAAATTATGTTTGATTTTGGCTTAAGAATACGTGAACTTCGGGAATCCCGCAATATGTCGCAGGAAACCTTGGGGAAAAGAATAGGCAGGAGCAAACCTGTTATAAGCAGCTACGAAAACAACATAAAAACCCCGCCGCTTGATGTACTGATAAAAATATCAAACGAATTTAATGTTTCACTTGATTATCTTGTGGGCAAGGAGAAAACCGAAACGCTAAGCACAACCGGGCTAAGTAACTCACAAATTGAGCTGCTCAAAATAATTGTCGAGGAATTTCGGGACAGAAATTTAAATTTCAAGGGACTCAGTGCAAGACAGCAAAAAATACTTAATCTTCTATTGATTGAATTCGTCACACGCTGACTGTTCCCGTGCTGTCTGTAACCACCACGTTCCGTAAGTAATGATTTTTCCGCCTGATATGCAGAACCGCCGCTCCCATAATGCCGGAGCGGCGGTAATTCCACCTTATATGATACCAATTATTTTTCTGTCTTTTTGCGGCGTATGAATATTATAATCGCCGCAGCCAATACCAAAACCACAAATACTGCAAGCACATATATAATGATGTCAATGCCTGTCTGCGATACTTTTACTTCACATTTCGTCATTTTGCCGTTTGCCGTCAGTACGGTTATTATTGCCGTGCCTGCACTTACGGCTTCGACCGTACCATTTGATACAGTGGCAACTTTTGTATCGGAGCTTATCCATGTCACGCTCTTGTTTGAAGCGTTGCTCGGTATTATTGTTGCCGTAAGCTTTTCACTCTTGCCTTTTTCAAGATCCAGACTTGTCTTGTTAAGCTTTACGTCTGTTGCCTTCACCTCTTTTACGGTTACTTCACAAGTCGCTGTCTCACCATTGCTTGTTCTTGCTATTATAGTTGCCCGGCCTCCGCCTACAGCCTTAACCGTACCGTTTTCAACAGTTGCAACCTTATTGTTGTCCGTTTTCCATGTTATTGTCTTATCAGCGGCATTGTCCGGAGTTATTGTTGCTGTCAGGGTTAATGTTTTGCCTGCCTCAATCTCTGCCTCTGTCTTATCCAACGTTAATCTTACAACAGGTATAACAGGATTATCAACATCTACAAAAGGTATGCCATTTTCTCCGGCATATTCTTCGGCGACAGAACCAACCTTACCAAATATTATCAGATCGGTATGTAAGTATCGTTCTCCCTTTTCGTCCATATAATATCCGAATGCATCGTCCCCTATCTCGGTAACATTGCCGGGAACGGTTACGCTTGTCAGTCCGGTACAACCTTGAAATGCAGACGTACCTATCTTCGTAACACTGTCGGGTATTGTTACGCTTGTCAGTCCGGTACAACCGGAAAATGCATAACTGTCTATCAACGTAACACTATCAGATATCGTTACACTTGTCAGTCCGGTACAACCGGAAAATGCTTCCAAACTTATCTCTTTAATACCCTTTCCTATTGTTACGCTTGTCAGTCCGGTACAATTCTCAAATGAATTCCAGTCTATATCAGTAACACTGTCAGATATGGTATAGGCACCTTTTTTACCTCCCGGATATTGTATTAAACTGGATTTATCTTTGTTAAATAAAACACCATTCTCTGATGTATAGTTTCTGTTATTCTTATCAACATTAATACTTGTCAGTCCGCTGCAATCGGAAAATGCATGCCAGCCTATGTCCGTAACACTGTTGGATATCGTTACGCCTGTCAGTCCGCTGCAACCGGAAAATGCATAACTGCCTATCTCCGTAACACTATCGGATATCGTGACGCTTGTCAGTCCGGTACACCCCTCAAATGCATTATCGCCTATCTCCGTAACTCCGTCGGGTATCGTTACACTTTTCAGTCCGCTGCAACCGGAAAATGCAGACTTTTCTATCTCCGTAACACTATCGGGTATCGTCACACTTGTCAGTCCGCTGCAACCGGAAAATGCACTAATCTCTATCTTAGTAACGCCGCCGGGTATTGCTACGTTTGCAAGTCGCTTGCAATCACTAAACACATAAGAGCTTATTTCCTTAACACCATCGGGTATAGTTATGCTTGTCAGTCCGGTGCAACCGGCAAACGCATTATCGCCTATCTTCGTAACACTATCGGGTATCGTTACACTTGTCAGTCCGGTGCAATCGTCAAACGTATAACCACCTATTTCCTTAACAGCCCTCCCGTCAATCTCCGACGGAATAACAACGCCCCCGCCTTTACCGGTATATCCGCAAATTACAACGTCACCATCATAATTATCAAGCCATACAAGACCCTCGGCAGTTGTTCCCTCGCTTGCCGCACTTGCAGCAATCCCGCCCTCTGCCACTGCCGGCAAAACCGTAACAGCACTGCCGCCGAGCATAGCAGTGACAAGGGATATTGTCATGATTTTTTTCATGCTCTTTTTTAAGTTTTCCATACTATTCCCCCGTTCATAATTTACTTGACAAAAATTTGAAAATATACCGCCCGATTTGCGACATACAATTTCTGCCAAAGCACAGTTACATTATACAATTGTATTGTACAAATTGCAATATTTTTCGTTGATTTAAATAAATCAATTTGGGCATAAAAATATACCACTGACCGCATTTTTACGGCTCAGTGGTATACCAATAATTTTATTTTACAGTAATTTTGCAAGTTGCCTTTTTTCCGTTTGTGGTTTTTACGGTTATTGTAGCCGTACCCTTAGCCTTAGCTGTAACCTTACCGTTTTTAACAGTTGCAACCTTGCTGTTGGAGCTTGTCCATGATACTGTATTTATAACATTCTTGCTCGGTGAAACTGTTGCCTTAAGAGTAAGTGTTTTACCCTTGTTGAGCGTAGCAGATGTTTTGCTCAGCTTAACGCTTGTAGGCAGGTTTTTGACAGTAACCTTGCAGGTAGCTTTTTTGCCGTTGGCTGTTTTTACGGTTATAGTAGCCGTACCCACACCCTTGGCAGTTATCTTACCGTTAGATACTGTAGCAACCTTTTTATTTGAGGTTGCCCACGTCACCTTTTTGTTTGTAGCATTGCTCGGATTTACAGTAGCCTTAAGGGTAGTGGTCTTGCCCTTGCCGAGTGTAACAGATGTTTTACTGAGTTTTACGCTTTTGGCAGCTGTACTTATGGCGATAAATTTAAATCCATTATTTTTAGCATATTTTTCTGCCTCTGAGCCTTTATAACCTTCAATAGTGAAACCCGGTGTTTTTGTATAAATATCGTGAGAATAACCGTCATAATAAATAGAATCCACGTCATAACCAATCGAATAATCCGCAATTTTTGTTACACTTTTCGGTATTGTTACTCTTTTAAGTTTTGTACATCCGTTGAACGCACCCATAACAATCTCTTTAACACCGGGAGATATTGTTAATTTTGTAAGACTTTTACAACCGGAAAATGCACCCATACGTATTATGGAAACATTTTTAGGAATTACCACATTGTCCAACTTTGAACAACGCAAAAATACTCTTAAATCTATTTCTTTAATGCCATTGGAAATATTTATTTTTTTCAAACCCTCACAACCACAAAATGCATCATATTCTATCTTGGTCACTTTATCGGACATATCCACAATTTGCAATTTGTTATTATTGGCAAACGCACCCTCGCCAATTATTTTGACACTGGAAGGTACGGTATACTTACCGCCTTTTCCTCCCGGATATTGTATCAACTTAGTTTTTGCTTTATTAAATAAAACTCCATTTTTAGAAGAAAAATATTTGTTCTTAGCATTTACATTGATATTCAGCAAATTATCGCATCCGGTGAATGCACACAAATTAATTTTTGTAACGCTTTCAGGTATGGTTATACTTTTAAGATCGTTATTAAAGGAAAACCCTCCACCAACGATCCATGTAACAGGTTTTCCCTTAATTTTTGATGGTATAACAACATCCTCGCCATTGCCTGTATAACTTCTTATCATTATTTTGCCGTCACTTGTTTCCTCCCACAGAAAATCATAATAATCAGGAGTATTGGGGACTATTACCGATACCTTGCAGGTTGCCTTTTTTCCGTTTGCAGTTTGTGCGGTTATTGTCGCAGTACCTTTTGCCTTGGCTGTAATTTTACCGTTTTTAACTGTTGCAACCTTGCTGTTGCTTGTCTTCCATGTTACCTTTTTGTTTGTGGCATTGGATGGGTTTACAGTCGCCTTGATAGTTGTAGTCTTACCCTTGTTCAGTTTAACAGATGTCTTGCTCAGTTTAACGCTTGTCGGGTTGACTTGTTTCTTTACGGTAACCTTACAGGTTGCTTTTTTGCCGTTAGCAGTCTTAACCGTAATAGTTGCAGTACCTACACCTTTGGCAGTAATTTTTCCGTTTGATACTGTTGCAACCTTTTTGTTGCTTGTTGTCCATGTTACCTTTTTGTTTGTTGCATTGCTCGGGTTAACGGTAGCCTTGAGTGTTGTTGTCTTGCCCTTATATAATGTCACGGACGTCTTGCTGAGCTTAACACTTGTCGGGTTGACCTGATTCTTTACGGTAACCTTACAGGTTGCTTTTTTACCGTTAGCAGTCTTTACTGTGATAGTTGCAGTACCTACACTCTTTGCGGTAATCTTTCCGTTTGATACTGTGGCAACCTTGCTGTTGCTTGTCGTCCATGTCACTTTCCTATTTGCTTCATTATCCGGACTCACGGTAGCCTTGAGTGTTGTTGTCTTACCTTTGTACAATGTTAAGGATGTCTTGCTCAGTTTTACGCTTTTGGCAGCTGTACCGGGGTCTATCACCATCTCGGAAACATAATCACCATCGTAATATGACCAAGCACCTTCAGAGTACGTAAACTTTGTTTTCCATATGCCTCTGCCGGGTTTAGGCTCAACTCTTGTGTCTATTGTATAAACCTGACCTGCATTAGCATATGAATCGAACTCAAGATCAGATGTCTGATAAGCTATTCCACCTGCTTCTACTTTTTCATCTGTCACACCGCTATTGAACATGATCTTTGTTGCACCATACGGTATTCTCAACTGCCATATATCACTTTTCCCTATTTTTTTCATTTTTAGTCCGGGATAGTAGGTTGTATCATATGTGTTTCCTTCAATGTCGTATGTTTTCGTAAAATCAGAGTTCCACCAAAATGCCCATACCCCATCCCATTGAGTTTCACTGTTGTCAAAATATACATAGTCTGACAGGTTTGTTTTGTAATACCCGGAAGGAGTTTTCGCATTCGCTGATATACTACTGTCAGCCACCTCCGGCAAAACCGTAACGGCACTGCCGCCGAGCATAAGGGCGGCAAGGGATATTGCCATGATTTTTTTTATGCTCTTTTTTAAGTTTTTCATAATATTCCTCCGTTCATAATTTACTTGACAAAAATTTGAAAATATACCGCCCGATTTGCGACATACAATTTCTGCCAAAGCACAATTACATTATACAATTATATTCTACAAATTTCAATGTTTTTTTGACTTAAATAAATTAATTCAGGTATACCACCGGCCGCATTTTACGAGCCGGTGGTATACCAATAATTTTATTTTACTGTAATTTTGCAAGTTGCCTTTTTTCCGTTTGTGGTTTTTACGGTTATAGTAGCCGTACCCTTAGCCTTAGCTGTAACCTTACCGTTTTTAACAGTTGCAACCTTGCTGTTTGATGTAGACCATGTAACCGTACTAATCACATTTTTACTTGGCGTAATAGTTGCCTTTAGTGTAGTAGTTTTTCCCTTTTTGAGCGTAGCAGATGTTTTGCTCAGCTTAACGCTTGTAGGCAGGTTTTTGACAGTAACCTTGCAGGTGGCTTTCTTGCCGTTGGCTGTTTTTACGGTTATAGTAGCCGTACCCACACCCTTGGCAGTTATCTTACCGTTAGATACTGTGGCAACCTTTTTATTTGAGGTCGTCCACGTCACCTTTTTGTTTGTTGCATTGCTCGGATTCACTGTTGCCTTAAGGGTAGTGGTCTTGCCCTTGCCGAGCGTAACAGATGTTTTGCTCAACTTAACGCTTGTCGGGTTGACCGTCTTCGGGTTCTTTACAGTTACCCTACACGTAGCCTTTTTACCGTTGGCGGTCTGTACGGTTATTGTTGCCGTGCCTGCGGCTTTGGCTGTTATTTTACCGTTTGATACAGTCGCTACTTTGCTGTTGCTTGTCTTCCATGTCACTTTCTTATTTGTGGCATTACTCGGGTTTACGGTAGCCTTAATGGTAGTATTTTTACCTTTATATAGTGTAACAGATGTCTTACTAAGTTTAACGCTTGTCGGATTAACGGTTTTGGGGTTCTTTACCGTTACCTTACAAGTAGCCTTTTTGCCGTTTGCTGTTTGTGCGGTAATAGTTGCCGTACCTGCGGCTTTAGCTGTTATTTTTCCGTTGGAAACAGTCGCAACCTTGCTGTTACTTGTCTTCCATGTTACCTTTTTGTTTGTAGCATTGCTCGGGTTCACGGTAGCCTTAAGCGTTGTAGTCTTGCCCTTGTTCAATGTTACAGATGTCTTACTAAGTTTTACGCTTGTCGGGTTGACCGTCTTGGGGTTCTTTACAGTTACCTTACAGGTTGCTTTTTTGCCGTTGCTTGTCTTTGCTGTTATTGTTGCAGTACCCGCACCCTTGGCAGTAATTTTACCGTTTGATACCGTAGCAACATTTTTGTTTGAGCTTGTCCATGTAACGGTCTTATCCGCTGCATTATCGGAACTTACAAAAGCTTTTAAAGTAATTGTTTCGCCTTTGGTAAGAGTAACTTCGGTCTTGCTAAGCCTGATGCTTGGTGCGGTAAGCTTAGCTATAGTTCGCTGTTCTTTTGCACCGCAGACGGAACAAGTGCGTTCTTCAATACCCTCTGTCGTGACGGTCGGCTGTCGTTTTACAACATAAGCACCAAAGCTGTGCTGAGTTTTGGGGATACTTTCGGTCTTTTTCTCGCCGCAAATCGTACAGGTATATGTTTTTGTGCCTTCACTTGTACAGGTAGGCTGCACCGTTGTAGTTTTATAGGAATGCTGATTGGAAATTGTTTTAGATATTACGCTTCCGTCAGGGAGTTTCGCTGTTATAACGGCAGTACCGCATGATTTAAGATTTACATTTCCGTTTGATACGGAAACAATATTGCTGTCCGAAGTGCTCCATTGAACATTTTCAGCAGTATCAGCCGTCAGAGTAAGTCCTGTGGTTTTTACAACCCCCGACCAGTAATCCCGGAATGTCACTGCGGCAGTTATATAAAAGCTGTTCGAGCCGCTTATCTCATAGCTTATATCCTCGTTTTTTACTTCAAGTGTCTGAATGATAGTTCCCGTAGAGTTTCCGTATGATTTATCCGGAACGCTTAACACCCTTGAAAATTCACCCGCTGTGGTGTTATAATAACTTGTGATGTCGGAACAGAATGTGCCCAATCCCACAAACCGGTTGCAGGGATCTATCATGGAGGTATAATGCCCTGTAACCCCGCCGGTATTGTTCACCCAATCATATTTTTCACCATACCACTGATTGATGCCGTCCGTCATGGTTTCGCTCCAGTTCCATGCAATGACCTCGGAATTGCTTCTGATACCGTTTGGTCCGCTGAACCAGATACTTTCACCGTTTGTTCTTGCGTGATTCATAGTAACGCTTGCTTCCGCCGCACGTATTCTTGCGATATATTCCAAGTCGGCAGACCATTGTATGGGGACATAGTCATCAGGGGTCAGCGGATTGCCCGTATCCGGATTTTCAACACCCTCGTTGCAGGCCTCAAGGCGAATTTTATTGATAAGATTGATAGAGTCCTGAATTTGTGTTATGTATTTTCCCTCAATCCCAAGAAATGTACAGTCCGGAGCCGGAGTTGAGGAGGTTGTAGGTAAAACCGTAATTGCACCTGCGGTTTCGGGCGGTATGGCCATGGTCAGCGTAATCATTATCGCAAGGGTTGTTAAATAGGCAATAATTTTTTTCATAATAAATCCCACCTGTAAAAAATCACTTAAAGTAACACTTATGCTTACATTTTTCTGTATTATAACATATCACCGTGTGAATGTAAATACTTTTTTGCCATTTTGTTATACAATTCAATTTTTTATCGGCAATGATGTTTTAATCTGCATGATAAAAAACATCCGATGTTATCCTGATGCTTTAAAAGCTGTATATACTTGTCTGAAGATAAAAAAGAATATCTTAAAACCGGGCGATAACGATTAATTTTCGGCATCGTCCGGTTTTATTTACATTACAACAATTTTGCAAGCCGCCCTTCAGGCAGTGCAGAGCGTTGAGAGTGTGGAGTTAATTTTATTTTACAGTAACCTTGCAAGTTGCTTTCTTGCCGTTTGTGGTTTTTACGGTTATTGTAGCTGTACCTTTTGCCTTAGCTGTAACCTTACCGTTTTTAACAGTTGCAACCTTGCTGTTAGAAGTAGACCATGTAACGGTGTTAATAACATTTTTGCTCGGTGAAACTGTTGCCTTAAGGGTAAGTGTTTTGCCCTTATTGAGCGTAGCAGATGTTTTGCTCAGCTTAACGCTTGTAGGCAGGTTTTTGACAGTAACCTTACAAGTCGCTTGTTTGCCGTTGGCGGTTTTTACGGTTATTGTTGCCGTACCCACACCCTTGGCAGTTATCTTACCGTTTGATACTGTGGCAACCTTGCTGTTGCTGGTTTTCCATGTTACCTTTTTGTTTGTAGCATTGCTCGGGTTCACTGTTGCCTTAAGGGTAGTAGTCTTTCCCTTACCGAGCGTAACAGACGTTTTGCTCAGTTTAACGCTTGTCGGGTTGACCGTCTTCGGGTTCTTTACAGTCACCTTACAGGTAGCCTTTTTACCGTTAGCGGTCTGTACGGTTATCGTTGCCGTACCAGCGGCTTTAGCTGTTATCTTACCATTAGAAACAGTCGCAACCTTGCTGTTGCTGGTTTTCCATGTTACCTTTTTGTTTGTAGCATTGGAGGGGTTTACGGTAGCCTTAATGGTAGTATTTTTACCTCTATATAGTGTAACAGATGTCTTACTAAGTTTAACGCTTGTCGGATTAACGGTTTTGGGGTTCTTTACCGTTACCTTACAAGTAGCCTTTTTGCCGTTGGCGGTCTGTACGGTTATTGTTGCCGTACCTGCGGCTTTAGCTGTTATCTTACCATTTGATACAGTCGCAACCTTAGTATTTGAACTTGTCCACTTTAAGGTCTTATTTGTAGCGTTGCTCGGGTTCACTGTTGCCTTAAGGGTTGTAGTCTTGCCCTTGTTCAATGTTACAGATGTCTTACTAAGTTTAACGCTTGTCGGATTAACGGTTTTGGGGTTCTTTACCGTTACCTTACAGGTAGCTTTTTTGCCGTTGGCGGTCTGTACGGTAATAGTTGCCGTACCTGCGGCTTTGGCTGTAATCTTGCCGTTAGAAACAGTCGCAACCTTAGTATTTGAACTTGTCCACTTTAAGGTCTTATTTGTAGCGTTGCTCGGGTTCACTGTTGCCTTAAGGGTTGTAGTCTTGCCTTTTTCGAGGCTTACGCTTGTCTTGTTAAGCTTTACACTTGTTACATTTATAACAGGGTTCTTTACCGTTACCTTACAGGTCGCTGTCTTACCGTTGCTTGTCTTAGCTGTTATCGTAGCAGTGCCTGCACTTACTGCTTTAACCGTGCCGTTTGATACAGTGGCTACTTTTGTATTGGAGCTTGTCCATGTCACGCTCTTGTTTGTAGCGTTGCTTGGTGTTATTGTTGCCGTAAGCTTTTCACTCTTGCCTTTTTCAAGGTTCAGGCTTGTTTTGTTAAGCTTTATGCCCGTTACAGCTACTACAGGGTTCTTTACGGTTACTTTACAGGTGGCTGTCTTGCCGTTGCTTGTTTTTGCTGTTATTGTAGCCGTACCTTCACCTACGGCCTTAACCGTACCGTTTTCAACTGTTGCAACCTTATTGTTATCCGTAGTCCATGTTACTGTCTTATCAGCGGCATTGTCCGGGGTTATTGTTGCCGTCAGTGTTTCGGTTTTTCCTTTTTCAAGGTTCAGACTTGTCTTGTTAAGCTTTACGCCCGTTACAGCTACTACGGGCTCTGTTACCGTTACCTTACAGGTTGCCGTCTTGCCGTTGCTTGTTTTTGCTGTTATTGTAGCAGTGCCTGCACCTACAGCTGTTATCTTTCCATTTACGACTGTTGCAACCTTATTGTTGTCCGTAGTCCACGTTACTGTCTTATCAGTGGCATTGTCCGGTGTTATTGTTGCCGTCAGTGTTTCAGTCTTGCCTTTTTCAAGTGTTAAGGCTGTCTTGTTAAGCTTTATGCCCGTTACAGCTACCATAGGCTCTGTTACCGTTACCTTACAGGTCGCTGTCTTACCGTTGCTTGTCTTTGCAGTTATCGTAGCAGTGCCTGCGGCTACAGCCTTAACCGTACCGTTTTCAACAGTTGCAACCTTATTGTTGTCCGTAGTCCATGTTACTGTCTTATCTGTAGCATTGTCCGGTGTTATTGTCGCTGTCAGGGTTGCTGTTTTTCCTGCCTCAACCTCTACCTCTGTCTTATCCAATGTTACCCTTACAACAGGTATAACAGGATTATCAACATCTACAAAAGGTATATCATTTCCTATGGCATATTCTTCGGCAGCAGATCCAACCTTACCAAATATTATCAGATCGGTATGTAAGTATTCTTCAGCCTTTTCGTCCCAATAATATCCAAATGCATCCTCACCTATCTCCGTAACACTGTCCGGTATTGTTACGCTTGTCAGTCCGGTACAACCACAAAATGCCTCCCAGCCTATCTTCGTAACACTGTCAGGTATTGTTACACTTGTCAGTCCGGTACAACCACAAAATGCCTCCCAGCCTATCTTCGTAACACTGTCAGGTATTGTTACGCTTGTCAGTCTGGTACAATCCTCAAATGCATCCTCTTCTATCGATGTGACGCTGTCAGGTATGATGTAGGCACCTTTTTTACCTCCAGGATATATTTCTAAAACGGATTTATCTTTGTTAAATAAAACACCGTTCTCGGATGTATAGTTTTTATTATCCTTATTGACATTAATACTTGTCAGTCCGGTACAACCGTGAAATGCATCCCCGCCTATCTCAGTAACACTGTCAGGTATTGTTACGCTTTTCAGTCCGGTACAACCGTAAAATGCCTCCCAATCTATATACGTAACACTGTCAGGTATGATGTAGGCACCTTTTTTACCTCCGGGATATGCCACTAAAACGGATTTATCTTTGTTAAATAAAACTCCGTTATCAGATGTATAGTATTCGTTACTCTTATCAACATTAATACTTGTTAGTCCGGTACAACCGGAAAATATCTCCCATATAGTCGTAACACTGTCAGGTATTGTTACGCTTGTCAGTCCGGTACAATTACTAAATGCAGAACCGCCTATCTCCGTAACACTGTCAGGTATGATGTAGGCACCTTTTTTACCTTCCGGATATATTTTTAAAACGTGTTTATCTTTGCTAAATAAAACTCCGTTATCGGATGTATAGTATTCGTTATTCTTATCAACATTAATACTTGTCAGTCCGGTACAACCGTAAAATGCATTCTCTTGTATTGATGTAACACCTTTTCCTATTGTTACACTTGTCAGTCCGGTACAACCGGAAAATACACTCCAGTCTATATACGTAACACCGTCAGGTATTGTTACGCTTGTAAGTCCGGCACAACCGGAAAATGCACGATCACCTATCTCTGTAACACTGTCAGGTATTGTTATACTTGTCAGTCCAGTGCAACCTCTAAATGCATGATCACCTATTGACTCAACACCTTTTTCAATTGTTACGCTTGTCAGTCCGGTACAACCGTAAAATGCATCCTTTCCTATTGATGTAACACCTTTTCCTATTGTTACGCTTGTAAGTCCGGCACAACCGGAAAATGCACAATCACCTATCACCGTACCGCTGCCAGGTATTGTTACGCTTGTCAGTCCGGTACAACCGTAAAATGCACAATAGCCTATCGACGTAATACTGTCAGGTATTGTTACACTTGTCAGTCCGGTACAACCGTAAAATGCATAAGCACCTATTGACTTAACACCTTTTCCTATTGTTACGCTTGTCAGTCCGGTACAGCCGGAAAATACCCCCCAGTCTATATACGTAACACTGCCAGGTATTGTTACGCTTGTCAGTCCTGTACAATCGTAAAATGCCCAATCGTCTATCTCCGTAACACTGTTAGGTATGATGTAGGCACCTTTTTTACCTTCCGGATATATTTTTAAAACGGATTTATCTTTGTTAAATAAAACTCCGCTATCGGATGTATAGTTTTTGTTATTCTTATCAACATTAATACTTGTCAGTCCGGTACAACTTCTAAATGCATAATCGCCTATCTCCGTAACACTGTCAGGTATTGTTACGCTTATCAGTCCGGTACAACCGTAAAATGCACCCCAGCCTATCTTCGTAACACTGTCAGGTATTGTTACACTTGTCAGTCCGGTGCAACCGTAAAATGCACAATAACCTATCGATGTAATACTGTCAGGTATTGTTACACTTGTCAGTCCGCTACAACCGTAAAATGCATAGTCCTCTATCTCAGTAACACTGTCAGGTATGATGTAGGCACCTGTTTTAGCTCCGGGGTATTTTATTAAAAGTGATTTGTTTTTGTTAAATAAAACACCGTTCTCGGATGTATAGTTTTTGTTATCCTTATTGACATTAATACTTGTCAGTTCTGCACAACCGTAAAATGCATCCTCTACTATTGATGTGACACTGTCAGGTATTGTTACGCTTGTCAGTCCTGTGCAATTATCAAATGCATCAGAGCCTATCTCAGTAACAGGTTTTCCGTCAATCTTATCAGGTATAACAACATCTCCGCCTTTGCCTGTGTAGTATGTAATTGTTACACCGCCGTCACCATTTTCTTCCCAATAAAAACCATCATCAGTTGTTCCCTCGCTTGCCGCACTTGCCACAATCCCGCTCTCTGCCACAGCCGGCAAAACCGTAACAGCACTGCCGCCAAGCATAAGGGCGGAAAGTGCAACACTCAACACTTTTTTTGCTCTCTTTTTCAATTTGCCCATAATTATTTACCTCCTGTATATAATAATATTACTTCGTACGGGAAACGACAAAGGCTGCAATACACCAAGGATATACCTGCATATTTACCGTATATGCGTTTCACGTCCAATAATACAATATCATAGTATTTTATATTTGTCAATATTTTTTATATAATAGTATTGTAATATTTGACTTGTAAGGAGTATGCCGATAATGCTTAACGAACGTATAAAGGAACTCAGGACAGAACGTAATATAACACAGGTGGCACTCGCAAAGGGGCTTTCGGTATCTAAACAAAGTGTGTCAAATTGGGAAAACGACAATATACAGCCGTCAATTGATATGCTCATAAAAATTGCTGATTTTTTCTCCGTAAGCACAGATTATCTTCTCGGTCTTGATAATAAAAAATATGTTGAAATAACAGGACTTAACGGAGTTAAAATAGCACATATACAACAAATTATAGATGATATGAGAGAAACGGTCTGACAGCAATTTGTCGGACCGTTTCTCTGTTAAATGCAAAACGCCGCCCCGATTCTTTTCGGAGCGGCAAAAATATTCAATTAATCACTCAGCTTTTTGTCGCCGTTTTCGAGGGCGGCAATGCCGGTGCGTGCCATTTCAAGTATGCCGTATTTCTCAAGCTCGGATACAAGTGTGTCAATCTCATGCGGTGTTCCGCTTGCTCTAAAGGTCATGGAATGTTCTCCGATGTTGACAAGGGACGCATGATATTTTGCTGTCACTTCTATAATCTCGTTATTGTCGTGACCGTCTGTGCCGATCTTTATGAGTATAAGCTCGGATGCGACCGAACCGTCCTCCGGCAGTACCTCCGCCCTTTTTACATCAACGATTTTAAGCATCTGACTTATAAACTGCTCGACCTTATCATCATCACCGTTTATTCTTATCGTCATTCTTGAATAACCGTCCATTCCTGCCGGACTGACCGTAAGACTGTCAATATTGAAGCCCCTGCGTGAAATAAGACTTGTAACCCTCAGCAGGACCCCCGGGTGGTTATGCACCAAAAGACCTATTATCTGCTTATTTTCCATATATATCACTCCATTTCCGTAATCAGATCGTCAACCGTTTTTCCCGGAGGAATCATCGGGAGAACATTTTCGTCCGGCGAAATGCGGCAGTCTATAACAACCGGCTCATTCGTGGAAAATGCCTCATTCAGTACAGTTTCCGCATCGTCATCATTATGTATTCTCATTCCCTTAATTCCGAATGCCTCGGCAAGCTTTGCAAAATCCGTTTTTCTGTGCGGATCGGTCTGTGAAAAACGTCTGCCGTAGAAAAGCTTCTGCCACTGCCTTACCATTCCAAGCACGGTATTATTCATAACTATAACCTTTATGTTAAGGTTATACGAGCAAACCGTTGCAAGCTCATTGAGGTTCATATGGAAACTTCCGTCACCTGTAAAAAGTACTACCGTCTTTTCCGGATGTGCAACGGCCGAACCTATCGCCGCACCGAGTCCGTAACCCATTGTGCCAAGACCTCCGGAGGTACACCATGTCCTCGGTTCTTCAAAGCGGTATTTTTGCGATACCCACATCTGGTGCTGTCCTACATCTGTTACTATTATATCGCTGTCCTTTGTAATTGCTCTTACAGCCTCTATAACATGATAAGGATGAGCGTATTCGTCAGACTTTGGTGTTTCTGATACACTGCTGTTTTTGCCCCATTCGTTTACCTGTGCTATCCACTCCGAATGATCCGCTTTTTCTACTGTGTCTGTGAGGGTTTTGAGCGTGGATTTAAGGTCACCCAAAATATAGGAGTCTATCTTTACATTCTTATTGATTTCCGCTTTATCTATATCAAGCTGAATAATTTTTGCATCCTTGCCGAATTTCTCTCTGTCACCGGCAACACGGTCGGAAAATCTTGCACCTATGGTTATAATCAGATCGCAGTTATCCGTAGCCTTTCCTGTTTCATAGCCGCCGTGCATACCTATCGTACCCATAAAAAGCCTGTGTGAAGCCGGGAAGCCGCCAAGTCCCATTATGGATGTAGCGACAGGGCAGTCCACCTTTTCCGCAAAGGCAATTATTTCCTTTTCCGCATCCGCACTTACAACACCGCCGCCCATATATATCATAGGACGTTTCGACTCTGCAATAATTTTCGATGCCGTTTCAAAATCTGTTTTATCCGATACAGTCGGATTAACGATAACCTCAGGTATAACAGTTTCAAATTCGCATATTGCCCCGGTTACATCCTTCGGAATATCAATAAGAACAGGTCCCTTTCTTCCGCTCATTGCAATTCTGAAAGCTTTGCGTATTACATTTGCAAGGTCTTTAACATCTTTAACAATAAAGTTATGTTTGGTTATCGGCATAGATATTCCACAGATATCGACCTCTTGAAAGCTGTCACGGGCAAGCAGATCGTTTGTGACGTTACCTGTTATGGCAACTATCGGTATAGAATCCATATATGCGGTTGCTATTCCTGTCACAAGGTTAGTTGCACCGGGTCCCGAGGTTGCTATAACAACGCCGCATTTTCCGGTTGTTCTTGCGTAACCGTCAGCAGCATGGGCGGCACCCTGTTCATGTGAAGAAAGAATATGCGTAATTCTATCGCTGTACTTATAGAGTGCGTCATAAATATTAAGAACCGCACCGCCGGGATAACCGAATACGGTATCAACTCCCTGTTCAAGCAGACATTCTGCTATAATTTCCGAGCCGTTAAGTTTCATTGAAAAATCTCCTCCAATTATTAAATGATGAAAAAACGACCTCATCTCCTTATGACAAAGAGACGAAGCCGGGTATTGTCTTCGCTGTACCACTCTTATATGGCATAAATTCATATCGGACTGCAAACGCAATCGAATATCAGCCGAAATAACGGTCGGCACACGGCACTGCTTACTGACGCCTTTGCGATGTTCTGCAATGCTGCTCCAAGACTACCTTCATACCCGGCCGTGACCGCACTCTCAGCAGCGGCGGCTCTCTTTGCACAGCTTTGGGGTATTACTCCTTCTTTTCATAGCATTTTAATATATAGTTATAAACATATAATACAATTTTCGCCGCATTATGTCAAGTGGGTAGCAAAAGAAAAATATGTAATATTATATCAATTTTTTCTTGTCGGCTTAACATTTATATCCGGACGTATTGTGTTCTCGATTTTTCCGTTTTCCATTTCAAATTTTTTTATGCTTTCCCTTATCAGCACGAGTATATGGCTGTTCACGGATCTGCCCTCATAATCCGCAACATAGCCGATCTTTCTCAGCATTTCCTCCTCAATACGAATAGATACGCTTTTTACTGCCATAAAATCACCCCAAAAACAGATATACCATATATCGATTTTATATCTGCTATGCAGTATTATGTTTATATCAGATACATAGTATATCTATTTTTTTTACAAATGTATTGAAACAAATATAATGTAATTATATAATACAATCATAACAATCACGTTTGTGTCTTACACGAAAGGCATGATAAATGATTTTGTTAGAAATTTATAAAACGGAGGTTAAATTATGGTTGATTTAAAAAAGAGCATGAAAAAAATCTTGGCAATATCCCTCTCCGCTCTCGTGATTGGCGGCAGTGCGGTCACGGTTTTGCCGGCTGTGGCGGAGAGCGGGATTGCAGTAAATGCGGCAAGCGAAGGAACAACTGATGATGGTTTTGAGTGGAAAGAAAATGATGACGGCGGCGTAACTATTACAAGCTATACCGGTGAGGGCGGAGATGTTGTTATACCTGATAAAATTGACGGAAAACCTGTTACGGAGATAGGCTCTGATGCATTTGAGAATTGCACAGGACTGACGAGCGTAACAATTGGAAAAGGTGTTGAGTATATAGAATATGGTGCATTTTCTGGTTGTACCGGACTGACAAGTATTAATGTCAATAAGGATAACAAAAACTATACATCCGAAAACAGTGTTTTATTTAACAAAGATAAATCCGTTTTAGAAATATATCCCGGAGGTAAAAAAGGTGCCTACATCATACCTGACAGTGTTACACATATAGACTTTGAAGCATTTTACGGTTGTACCGGACTAACAAGCGTAACAATAGGAAATGGTGTTACGTATATAGGTGATGGTGCATTTTCCGGTTGTACCGGACTGACAAGCGTAACAATACCTGACAGTGTTACCTATATAGGAGATGGTGCATTTGAGAATTGTACCGGACTGACAAGCGTAACAATACCTGACAGTGTTAAGGTGATAGACTGGGTGGTATTTTCCGGTTGTACCGGACTGACAAGTGTAACAATACCTGACAGTGTCACATCAATAAGTTATGCGGCATTTGAAGATTGTACAGGACTGACAAGCGTGACAATTGGAAAAGGTGTTACATCAATACAAGATAATGCATTTTCCGGTTGTACCGGACTGACAAGTATTAATGTTGATAAAAATAACGAATACTATACATCCGATAATGGTGTTTTATTTAGCAAAGATAAATCCGTTTTATTTACATATCCCGGAGGTAAAAAAGGTGCCTATATCATACCTGACAGTGTTAC